>JBCCSO010000047.1:0-15152 GCA_039199965.1 Chloroflexota bacterium
ACGGTGTCCATATCTGCGCCACCGTACTCTTCGGCAATTTCTAATCCTTTTAAGCCCAGATCAGCCATTTTGCGCACGGCGTCCCAGTTAAACTCACCGGTCATGTCTGTGTGGTGAGCGGTCGGGGCAACCTCGTTTTGCATAAAGTTTTGAACTACATGTTGGAATTCACGCTGTTCATCAGTTAAATCGAAATTCATGTTTTACCTTCGGTGAGTGGGTAGTGGATGGTGGTTGGTTATTAGTACTTGACATTAACGACCACCTACCATCTACCACCCACTAGTCACTAATTCCTTTCAAAATTAATTCTGTAAACATCCGGGCCAGCTCACGGACGGGGACTCGGCCGTCTGGGTCATACCATGACCACGTGTAGTTGCACATGCCTAAAATGGCCCGCATCACAATTTGGGTGTCTGTGTCGGCCGAAAACTCCCCAGCTTCAATCCCTTCATGAAGGATCTGACGGAATAGATTTTGATAATCTTTATTGAGATTATCGGCCGTGTTAGCAGTCCCATCGTTAATGTCTGATAGGTGCTCCCGCACAAAGATAGTGTAAATGTGGACGTGATCTTGAAAAAAACGCAGGTGCTCATCAATCGCAAGAGTGAGCTTTTGGGTGGGGGAATATCCAGTGTCAACAATTGCCTGTATGGCCACCAAGAGCTCTTCAATACGGCCGCTGGTGATTTTGACAATCAGGTCCTCTTTTGAATCAAAATAGTAGTACAGGCTACCCTTGAGCATTCCCAGCTCGTCTGCGATGTCCTGCATCCGTGTCGCATGGTAACCGCGGGTCGCAAAAAGCCGTGCAGCGGCCGCATAAACTTCTTCTTGTCGAGATTTTTTGCGTTCAGTCATAAGGGCTATTCTTGTTTGAACAATTCAAACTTCCGTTTGAATTATATGAAGGTTGCGTGAATTTGCAACCTTATTCCTAGTAGCAAAATTGAATGTGGGGCCTAAATACTAATGAGGTCAGCGTGTTGAATTGATACGATGTTTGGGTGATTGATCGCTCATATAAACTTGATAAACCGAAGACAAGAATTTTATTTGGGGGTTTTGCCCTTATCATGCTTGCAGGCCTGCTTTGGGTTACGATCACGAATACCAATCCGCGGGTGGTTTCACGGGTGGTTTCAGAGGAAGTCCCACCGATACCAACAGCGGTAGATGGTCAACTTGACCTGTCTGATTGGGATTTTGCATGGAGCCAATCCGTTCCATTAGAAGGGGAGTGGCATTTTTATTGGGGAGAACTGCTCACGGCCGAAGAAATTAACAGTAGAACGGCCGAGTCAAAAGATATTATCAATGTGCCAAGAGCTTGGATCCGGGACCAGCCCAAACAATACCCCATGCACGGAATAGGTACATATCATCTACAGGTTATTGTTCCTTCAAACTCCTCTATGCTAGCGATCAAAACAGCAGGGATAGAAACGGTTTTTGAATTAAACGTAGATGGACAAAGGCTTGCTTATTCTGGCAGCTTTGGTCCTGATAAAAATCAGTATATCCAAGGCTTTGGACAGCGCTGGGGGCAATTCCAACCGAAATCGGAAGTTGTAGATATTGTTATTTATGTTGGGAATTATGACTTTCGAAACGCGGGTATCACTCAGAATATTCAATTTGGCAAGGCAACAAATATCATCCAGCTGCGTGAAGTTGAATTAATTTTAGAGTTTTTCCTTGTTGGATCTATGCTCATTATGGGGCTTTATCATTTCGGACTTTACATGACCCGACAGCGAGAAAACGGCTCAGCCTTCACATTTGGCTTTTTCTGCTTATTGATGGCAATCAGAATATCGGTAACCGGTTCTCTTTATTTAATGGAAGCTACACCCATTTTCAGTTGGGGGCTGATTACGCGCGTTAACTTTTTGACCTTTTACATAGGTGCACCTGTCTTTCACCATTTTGTCTACCAGCTTTATCCTGATGAATTTGGGAAAAAAGCGATCTGGATCACTTGGGTTGTGAGTTTAGGGGTCGCAATTTTTACTCTAATTGCTCCACCTGCTGCCTACGTTCAACTGTTGTTCCCCTATCAAATATTCTTCCTAACAGCGAGTCTCTATGTTGTTGGCGCTATCGTCTTTGCCATCATTCGTGGAAGAGATGAAGCATTGCTCGTTTTGGTCGGGCTTCTGGGATTATTAGCTTCTGCAGTTAATGACATTTTGTTCAATAATGGGATTAGCCCGATCAATAACATGGTCACATTTGGGCTGCTATTTTTTATCTTTATGCAGTCTTTAATTCTGTCTCGGCGGTTTTCCAAAGCCTTTAGTCGATCCGAAATACTGTCAACTGAATTGGCAGCCTCTCAGGAAGAAACGGAATCCGCTTACTATGAACTCCAACAGCACAGAAACAAACTTGAAGATGAAGTTAGAACTCGTACGGCCGAGCTTGAGGATGCCAAAAATGATGCCGAAGGAGCCAATCGGGCCAAAAGCGACTTTTTGGCTGCAATGAGCCATGAAATCCGGACTCCCATGAACGGAATCATAGGGATGTCTAGTCTGTTGCGAGGTACTGAGCTCAATGACGAACAGGAAGATTTTGTTGAGACCATTCGAACCAGCGGTGATTCGTTATTGACCATCATCAATGATATTTTGGACTTTTCAAAAATTGAAGCCGGCCGCATGGAACTTGAAGAGCATGCTTTTGATCTTCACCAAACAGTTGAGAGTGCGCTTGATCTGTTGTCACAAAAAACGGCCGAAAAGAAGGTAGAGCTGATTAGCCTAATTGAAAATGATGTACCCCAGTGGATTGTGTCTGACTCAACCCGCATCAGACAAATTTTAGTCAATTTGCTGTCAAATGCAGTGAAGTTTACGGCCGAAGGGGAAATATTTCTGCAGGTAAAAGCTGCGGCTGAAAATGAGGATAGCGTCCGTATTTATTTTTCTGTGAAAGATTCTGGTATTGGCATCCCTGAAGCAAAAATTGAAAAATTGTTTAAGCCATTTAGCCAAGTTGATACCTCAACAACACGCGAATACGGCGGTACTGGGCTAGGATTAGTTATCTGTCGACGGCTTTGTCACCTGATGAATGGAGATATTCATGTCACCAGTACGATTGGTGAGGGGGCCACATTCTACTTCGACATTTTAGTAAAAATCGCTCCAGAACCGGATCAGGCTTTACAAGACGCTAGTCTGACTCAACTTTTAGCCAGTAAGCGAGCGTTGATCGTAGATGATAATGCAACCAACCTGAAGGTACTTAACTACATTTTGGACGGCTGGAGCGTGGAAGTGATTGAAGCTGTGTCTGCTCAGCAGGCACTTGCTATTTTGGCGCACGATACCTCTTTTGATTTTGCTCTGCTCGATTATCATATGCCCGGCGATATGGATGGTCTGGATTTGTGTAGGCGCATGGCTGTAATTGTGCCAAACATTCCGGTAATTATAATAAGCAGCAGCTTCAGCTTATCGCAGCATGACAGGCCGGACAATCTAAAATCTTGGCTCTACAAGCCGATTAAGCCGCATAGACTGAAAAACTATGTGCTGCAAGTTCTTTACCAATTTGATCTGCCAAAAATACAGCAAGAGCGAGTTGACCCGGATCAGTTTGATCCATCAAGGGGGTTAAAAATTCTTCTTGCCGAGGATAATGTAGTTAACCAAAAGGTTTTTGAGCGTATTCTCAACAAACTAGGATACACAGCAGACATCGTTTCAGATGGATCCGAAGCACTTGAATCAGTGCGGCGCCAGCCTTACGACATTGTTTTTATGGACCTGCAGATGCCAAACATGAGCGGATTGGAAGCCACGGCCGAAATTAGAAGTTTGGGAAAAAACGTCACACAACCTCAAATTGTGGCACTGACGGCCGAACTAGACGTTTCTATCATTTCTGAGTGCATTGCCACTGGTATGGACAGTGTATTGCAAAAGCCAGCTAGTAGTGCAGAAATTAAAAGGACGCTGCACCGTGTTTGTATAGAAATGGAAGGGGAAAAATAGCAGACACTTTTTATAGACTTGTGCTAAAAAGCTTTAAATTCCTTACACTATTTGACTCGCTTTGTCAATAGCAATAATGAGTCAAGGCCCAATTCAATTTGTGAGGATAATACTGTTCAAGATAGTAAACTAGTTTACCTTTCTGGAGAAAACTTTAGCAGTACACCATAAAGTTCAGTCGGCTGCTCACACCCAGCCGATGAGGAGGGTTAAAAATGAAATCGTACAGCTATGACAACATACACGAGTTTACAAGTAAATACGGGACGATCAAGCTAAAGCAGGACAAAGGTGGCGTTGTCGCAGAGGCCCAAAAAGCAGGCTTTTTTACCGATGATACTGTGTGGAAAGAAGGTCCCTTTGTGACCGTTGTAGAAGCGATGAATCAAATGGATAAAGATCTAGGTGATTGGCTGAAGGAGCAGTGGTGGTAAATTGAATGTTGAACGGAGATATTAGTTAAGGACGACTTAATATCTAATTCTGTTTTTCAGAAAAGCTTGAAATTGACGGGGTCTACATAACCGCTTTGGTGCATTAGAACGCCATTCACTAACTCGATAGCCATCCGGCTTTCCAGTGTTACACCAGCCCGTACACCTACACACGGGTCATGTCTTCCTTTTTTTAACTCAAAATCAATTTCATCGAGGTTTTTTCGCACGGATGGCTGTGTGTGGTTGATGGTAGAGGTTGGCTTGAACGACACGCGCGCTACCAGCGGCATACCGGTCGTGATACCGCCTAACATACCTCCATGGTTGTTGGTTTGGTAGCCATCGCCTCGAATCGGGTCGTTGTTTTGACTGCCGAGCCTGCTAGCTGCATCAGCCCCAGCCCCAATCTCACACGCACGGACCGCATTGAGCCCGCCCAGTGCACCCATCAGGCGGGCTTTCAAGCTTTGATAAAGTGGTTCTCCCACAAGAGCAGGTACGTTGAGTGCGATGGTTTCTACAACGGCTCCCAGTGAGTCACCTTTGAGGCGGGTTTGCTTGATGTACTGCGCGGCTTCGGCCGCAAATGCTACATCAACGGAAGGAATTTCAGCTTGTGACAGCAGTTCTTCAGCCGCAGCAACATCCTCTATATCAGCTTGTGGTGTCGAGAATAAATCGCTGAGTCGCTTATTGCTGGTTAGTTCACCTACCTGAATGATCGATGATAAGAAGACGGTCCCAAATGTTTGGTGCAAATATTTTCGCGCGATGGAGCCGCCAATGACATCCGTGATGGTTGACCGATAGCTTGAGCGGCCGCCCCCTCGATAGTCGACATAACCTTGGCTTTTATAATGCTTGACTAAGTCCGTGTGACCCGGCCGGACTTCACCCATCTCTCCAGAAAACTGATCGTAATGGCGCGATTTGCTTGACGTAGACAAAACTAGCGCCGCGATGGGTTCACCGGTAGTGAACCCCGATTCATATGTTGAGGCTGCACTCAAAACATCGTCGTGTTCAACCGCGATGTTGGGTCCGGACACCAGCGAATCATGATCAGAGTCATCAAAAATCCCGGCCGTAATGATCACCCGATCTTTCTCAATTCGCGGTGTACCGTACTTGTTGCTTCCCGGTCTACGCCGATTGAGATAGTGCTGAATTTCATTACGACTAATTTTGACCCCCACTGGACAGCCAAACACAATCGTTGTAATCCCCGGCCCGTGTGATTCTCCGGCACCGGCTACGCCAAATAATGGTCCACCTAAAATTTCCATAGCGTCAAGTTTACCAAAAAAAAAGAGGCCCCACGCTTTTGCATGGAGCCTCTTTTCTACAGTGATATAGATGACAGTAAAAAAGCAGGCTATAACCTCTAGCCTCTATTCCCGAATCTCTCTACTCGTTCTATTTTTCTGGAATTTCTAACTCTTGACCGGGAAAAATCACATTCGCATTTTTCAGATTGTTGAGCTTCGCAATTTCCATGTAGCGGTTGCCATCGCCTAGACGGTCTGCAGCAATTTTCCACAGGCTGTCGCCTGATTGAACCACATATTTCTTGGCAGCTTCGGCCGCTGCAGCCGCTTCGGCAGCCGCTTTTGCCTCTGCAATTTTGGCTTCTTTGGCCGCTTTTTCAGCCAAGCGCTTACGACGACGCTCGCGGGCAGCAGCTTGACGCTCAGCCGCTTCTTTCCGTTTTTTCTCGCGCTCTTCAGCTTCTTTAAGCTTTTTCTGTGCTTCTTCTAGCGCTTTTTTCGCTTCAGCTTCAGCTTTCTTTTCAGCGGCAGCTTTGGCTTGGGCCTCTTGGCGCTTTTTCAGCTCTGCGCGACGGGCGGCCGCAGCAGCTTGAGCACGTTTGAGCTTGTCACCTTCAGTTGCTTTCAAAGCCGCAGCGATTAAGTCAAGAGCTTCCTCCTCCTCATCACTGATGTTGTCATCGCCTTTTTTGATCAGCTTTTCAGATGATGCATCTGCGATGGCGTTGCCTGCGTCTAACAAGAAGGCCATGAAGTCATCATATTCACTGTCGCCGGTTTTGTCTGCCACCATGTCCGCGATATCGCCTAGCTTATCGGCCGCATCTTCAGCTGACATACCTTTTGCTACGTCTGGGTTGCCCTCTTCTGCAATGACCGCTTTAGCTAAAGCGTTGCCCCCAGCGTATTCGCTCATGAATGTTGACAGCGCTTTGGCTTCACGTCGTACTTCCATCAATCCCATACGACCTTCGGCCGCATTGATTGCTGCTTGTACGTAATAAGGTGCATCTTTCAGCACCTCCCATTCACTTGCGTTAAAACTTGCTTTGTTTGCCACGTTTTATTTACTCCTTTTCAGTTGAGATGATTTCTAAATGATTGTGGATCAGCTTTGAACCAGCCTTTTTGGCTTTGAGTAATTTTGCAAATTTCTCATACCAATGGACCGAAGAATCAGGTTAAACCGATGGACTTAGCCAACACCACAGGGCTACAATTTTGCCGTACAGATCCTGCTTTAAGGATCGTGTGTTAATGAAATCAGAGTTTTTAAATTTCGCAAGGCATTACGTCGGTTAATTTGTAAAGTTGTTCAAATTTCCTGATGATTTTTGCCCATAGACCTAAAACCCAGCTTGAGTCCCCAAAATTGCGACCTAAAAACTCAAATTTACTGTTTGGAGAAGAAATTTGATGAAACATTTTTGGAAAATTGTTTTGTCGTTGGCCCTGCTTGGCTTTCTTGCTGCTTGCACAAGCCCACCAGAGCAACCGGCCGATGCAGAACCTGATGTGGCAGAGGTTGAGCCGACCGAAGCCATTGAAGTGGTCGAAGCTGAGCCAACGGCAACTGAGGTTGTTGAACCAACCGAGGAACCCACTGAAGAACCCACTGAAGAACCTGAAGAAGAGATAGTTGAGGAAGTGGAAGAACCTGCGATGGCCGTTGATGGTCCTGAACATACGCCTGCGGTGACTGTGGCTGATGCGTCTATCGAGCGATCGTATGATCATGCAAAAGGAGCTTCTGAACCGGTTGTTACCATCATTGAATACGGAGACTTTCAATGACCTGGCTGCGCTGCGGTGGATCCGCAGCTACGGCGTTTGGTAGACGAATTTCCGGAAGATGTGCGCGTTATTTATCGCCATTTCCCACTGACCAATATTCATGACAAAGCCTTTATTGCGGCGGAAGCAGCGGAAGCGGCCGGTGCCCAAGGTGATTTCTGGGCATTCCACGACGCGCTGTACGAGCAGCAGAACACCTTTGCTAGTGAAAGCGTTGATGGTGCAATTGACTTTTTGAGCAATTTGGCTGAAGAAGTTGGGCTAGATGGTGAGCTGATGCGGGCTGACCTTGAGTCTGGCAAATATACAGCCTACGTTGAAGCCCATTTAGCAGAAGCAGGTAACCTGCGTTTGCCCGGGACCCCATCTCTAATCATAAACGGGCGGTTGTTTGACGGCGGTATGCCACCGTTTGAAGCATGGGCCGGATTTATCACCGACCAGCGTAGAATGAGCAATCTGCTTGGCATGCAGTATGATGCAGCCCCTGAATTCACCATTGATAATGAGAAAATCTACCAGGCTACTGTCAAAATGGCTTCTGGTGATCAATTTATCATGGAGCTTTATCCAAAGTCAGCACCACTTACAGTAAACAGCTTTGTCTTCTTAGCGAATGAAGGCTGGTTTAACGGTGTCACGTTCCACCGAGTGCTGCCCGGCTTTGTGGCCCAAACTGGGGACCCCTCTGGGACCGGTCAGGGTGGTCCCGGCTATCAGTTGCCTAATGAGATTGACGTAAGCTTGACACACGCGAATGAAGGTGTGGTTGCGATGGCGAACTCTGGACCCGATACAAACGGTAGCCAATGGTACATTACCCTAGGCAATGCTGCGAACCTCGATGGTAGCTACACTATCTTCGGTCAAGTAACTGAAGGGATGGATGTGGTGCAGGGGATTTCACCTCGTGATCCGGCCCGGGACCCAAGTGCACCAGAAGGTGATATGATAGAGTCTATTGTGATCGAAGAGAAATAATAGATTAATTTGAAAGGAGGGCAGAAGCGGGCAAGGGTCATTTGTCCGCTTCTGCACAACAAATCATATATGCCTGCCTTTGCTCAGTTTAAAAATTTAACTTACATGTCCTGCATTGTGGTTTTGCTGGTCTTGTCTAGCTGTATTATGGGGGAACCGATTGAGCCGACCGCTGTTCCATCTGTCACCCCTCCCGGTGATATGTTGACCCTGACAACGGCAAATTACACCCATACCTTGGTGGAAAACGAACTGATTCCGGGTACAGACATTATCTATCGCTCAAGAGATGGAGATAATCTATTTATCGATATTGACGGACAGTCTTCTGTGCGCCGCATTGGGGACAGTTTGACCGGTACACGGCTTATGGTTCCCGGTACGCACGTGCACTACAACTTGCGCTTGATCAATGCTGCGTTTTCTAATCCTTATGTGTTTGGGCCGGTGACCATTACGGTGTTTAATCCGCAGCCTTTGGAAATGCCAAATGTAGGGCAACTCCCTCCCGCGACGATTGTGTATGAGGGAATTGGTATTGATTATCGGGTGCCGGCCGGCCGGCAGTTGCCCGGCTCTTCGGTAACGTTTCTTGGGGTGGATGATTTGGGTGCAAGGCTGGGGGGAACGGCTCAGTATCCATCCTTGCCTGAGCAAAATAGCTTCGTGTGGACCGGCCGACTTTCGAACCACGCCATTATTCAGTATGACTTAACGGCTGTGAGCGTGCTGCCAGACGAACTGCAAATGCGGGGTGAAGCTAAACTATACCTATACAGAGCGCCGCTAAACTAAATGCTTTTTTCGGTATTAACCCTCAATCTGCACGGTACGATTGATCGCTGGCTGGGGCGACGCGAGCTGATTGTAGCCGCCCTTGTGGATCGTCAGCCGGACATCATCGCCTTTCAGCGGGCCAACATTTGGGGTGGGCAAGTCCAATGGCTGTTGCGCCAGACCAACGAGCGGATCGGGTTTAAAAAGTACCGGGGCATCCAAAGACGTCATCGAGGGCTATCACACCTGTTTGATGGGGTTTCAGTGATAAGTATCTACCCGATCGTCTATCACGAAGTGCTTAATCTACCGGAAAGTCGGAACGCTCTTTTGGTTAATGTGGAGTTACCAACAGGGGAAACGCTTGACGTGGTTTCCTGCCATCTTATCCCGGGCATTCGCTTGCCGGAAGTGCGTTATCAGCAGGCAATGGAGCTGACTGGCTGGATGTCGATTACCGGCCGATCTGCGCATCAAGTGATTGCTGGTGGTTTTAACGATATTCCAGAGAGCCGCACCATCAACCGGATCAAGCAGCAGTACCACTCTGCGTGGCAGAGCAAACATGGGTATGAGCCCATCGCTACGTGGCCAACAGGGCTTGTTGATCAGTTTGACGGCTGGACAGGCTGTCTGGACTATCTGTTTGCGTCACCAACGTTGGAAGTTGAAGACGCCCGCATGTTTGGCAATCGTATTCACACTGAAGACCCATCCCTATTTATGTCTGACCATGTTGGGATCGAGGCGACATTTTCGCTCGCAAAGCTTTGGCAAGGGTAGCAGGTAAGAGAAAAGTGACTGCCCTCAGCGAAGCGGATAAAATAAATGCATGATTTCGATTATTGCGCCTGTCTACAACGAGGAAGAGGTTTTGCATTCGCTCTATGAACGCATTCACGAGGTAATGGAAAGCACGGGAGAAGAGTGGGAACTGATGCTCGTGGATGACGGCAGTAAAGATAAATCAGCTGCAGTCATCGCGGAGCTGCATGAGCGAGATGAGCGGGTGCGGGGTCTAAGTTTTTCAAGAAATTTTGGCTTTCAAGAGGCGGTTACGGCCGGGCTGCACTATGTTGACGGAGACGCTGTTGTTCTCACAGATGCGGACCTCCAAGACCCGCCTGAAGTTATCCCCCAAATGATTGAAAAATGGAAAGAGGGGTACGATGTTGTATATGGCATCCGCTCCCAACGAGAGGGGGAGACATGGTTTAAACTTGCAACTGCCAAGCTTTTCTATCGGCTGATCCACCGTATCACAAGCGTCAATATTCCACTAGATACCGGTGATTTTCGATTGATGGATCGACGTGTGGTTGATGCTATAGGCCAAATGAGCGAGCGGAATCGCTTCTTGCGTGGGATGGTGCCATGGGTTGGTTTTAAGCAAATTGGCATTGAGTACGTGCGCCATCCGCGTTTCGCTGGGACCGCTAAGTACAGTTCAGTGCGCAAGATGATGGCGTTTGCGATTGACGCTATTACCAGTTTTTCTTACCTGCCGCTTCGCTTGGCAACCTTTTTAGGCTTCTTAATCGCCTCGATTAGTGGGATTGCTATTGCGATTGTTTTTTTCGTACGTTTGTTCACGGAAGAGCAGGCATTACTGGGTCAGGCGACGACGCTTGTTACTGTATTATTTTTAGGTGGTGTCCAGCTAATTTGCTTGGGGATTATTGGAGAGTATCTGGGGCGCATCTATGATGAGGTAAAGGGGCGGCCGCTCTATCTGGTCCAGAAAACATGGGGAATCGCTGAAGATCAGGGGGTACCAAAGCAGAATCGTCGATGATTCGTTCTTTTGCGTTCTTAAGCGTTGGCTGAACGAATGTTTTGGCCGGATCAGACAGCGTATAATTTTTGAGTTTGCACAAAATTTTTATTGGAGAAAGCTTTGCAACAAAAATCAAATTCACCCATCATCCCTCAGTGGCTTGTTTATTTACTGACCGGTTCGCTAATCGTTAGCGGAATTGCTGTATCCCTCTTTATCTTTTGGACGGTAGAAGCCGTGATGGCGGCTCCTATTAACCCATTGGCCGAGGGACAACCGGTGGTTAGCAGCGATAATCAAGCGGTTGAGCCGATCATTATTGAACAAACGGCCACTCCTGGCCCAGATAGCGGGGAGCCGGTTGTTTTAATTGGGGATGAAGTGATTCTGCCTACTCCGGACACCCAAGCTGCTCTTGAACTGCAGCAAACAAAAGATGCTATTCGTGGGACAGTTGCAGCCAGCGGCCGCAAAACAATTTTGGTGATGGGTATTGATCGGCGGCCGGGTGAGGAATTTCGGTCTCTGACTGACACAATGATCGTTATTTCGATTGACCCGATTGACAACACCGCCTCGATTATGAATATTCCGCGTGACATGTATGCAGATATTCCAACAGTGGGGCGTGCGCGGATCAATACGGCGTTTAACTGGGGGTTTGCGCGCGGAGTAGGTGGTCCGGCTGGTGGGGCATCGCTTGCAATTCAAACGGTTGAGCGGAACCTTGCCATTAAAATTGACCACTATATTTTGCTTGACTTTACCTCCTTTATTCGCGCTGTTGATGCGATTGGGGGCATTGAGGTCAACGTACCGGAAGACATTTATGATGCGACCTACCCAACTATGAACTATGGTTACCAAGTCTTTTCGGTCCCGGCTGGAATCAATCAGTTTGATGGGGATACGGCTTTAAAATATGCTAGGACCCGTCATGGAGACTCTGACTTCGGTCGATCAGAACGGCAGCAGCAGGTAATTATGGCGGTTCGGAATCAGGTGCTAACGTCTGGTGCAGACCAACTGATTGTGCAGCTACCCCGACTGTATAACGAGGTGAGTGAAGGGGTGCGCACTGACCTAAATATTACAGATATGTTGACGCTGGCCACGCTGGCTCGAGATATGCCGGCTGAAAATATCAAAACAGTGGTTCTTGACTACAATCATTTTTATGATTACAACGCTAACGGACAGCAGGTCTTGATTTTACGAAATGATGCGGTGGTTCCCATTGTGCGCGAACTCTTCTACGATTAAAGTCAACTTTTAAGGCTAAGATTGGAAGATTAAATGGCCACAGCCGTTCCCATAGGGTTGGCTGTGAGGTGATTTTAGCGTCAGGTGAGGGTGATATATCCTTGCAAATCGTTCAAATAAATCAGGACTTATTTTCAAAAGACCGGTTGGTCTAGGTCAAATTAAACACCAACATATTTAATGAGGTAACGAGGTCTCCTTGCCCGGTTTTGACCTTAATGTCAATGTCGAGCAGGTGGGCATAAATCTGCTCTAACTGCCGCATTGAGAAGCTTTTGGACTGCTGAAAAACTTTTCCTACCACAAAACTATGCAGCTTGGTCTCTTTGGCGATCTCTGGCGGCCGCATGTTTGAATCTGCTAGCTCTTTTACCTGTATCATCATCCTAAACTGACGCACAAACATTGAAAAGATTAGAAACGGCTCAGCCCCTTCGGTGAGCTTTTGTTGAAGTAGGGTAGCCGCACGCGCTCCATTCCGATTGCCTAGGGCATCAACCAAGTCAAAAATGTTCACCTCTGCAATGTGAGGCGAAAGCAACTGTACGTCTTGAGGCGTAATCTCTTCAATTTCTTCCTGATGAGGTCCCATTTTGTAGAGAACCAATTTTTCAAGCTCACTGTCTAGCAGAGCTAAGTCATTGCCTGCATTGGTTGCTAGCATGCGGGCTGCGGCCGGATGCATTTTTCCTTCTTTTTGACTGGCCCGCATCATGATCCACTGTTCAAGTTTGGGGCCAGCCAGGGGCTCAAATTGACGAACAACACCGGGAACGTCTTCCTGATTTGCTAGCTTTACAATTTTGCTGTTTTTTGCAAGAGATTTACTTTCAATGAAAAATAATCTGGCGGAATCGGGTATTGTTTTAAGATACGTCAGAAGCTTGTCTACATCCTTTCCATCTGGTTTGCTTGAGAAATAATTTTCTACAAATATAAGTCGTTTGGGAGCCAAAAACGGCATTGCATTGCAAGCATCCATCAGATTGCTGACCGCAAGCCCTTTGCCCTCTAGGCGTGTGGTATTGAGCGATAGCATATCTTCATCGCCAATTTTAGCTTTGATTTTGTTGATGGTTTCCCAAGCACTGTGGGTGTCTTCTCCGTGGAAAATGTAAAACATGCGGGTCAGATAGTGGGTAGTGGGTAGTAGATAGTGGGTAGTTGGTCAACTATCGACTATCTGACCACTTACCATCCACCATCTACTGTTCTGTCTCAATAAAATAGCTGTTCAAATTGCTCTGTTTTTGCCCAAGCAGGAGCTTGAATATTTGGCTGATGAATGGCGGGGTGATTTTGCGTACCCGTACAATTTTCATATCACCGGTTTTACCTGTTGTTGTGTACGATTGGAAGTACATCCCTACCGGTTTTGAGACGATTAGGGCTGCCACAACGGCTAAAATCGCTGTGGGGAATGCCGCAGCGTAGTCTGAAGTTGAAAGAGATGAGCGGCCGAAACGCCGTTTCTCAAATGCAAAAACTGACTGACCTGCTATAGTGGCCAGCGCGGCCGTTGTCAGCAGCACCGTGCCGCAGTTAGGATGGAGCGCCAATTCTTCCTCACCCGCCTTCATACGGGCCAGCGCGGAGCGTGCGGCATCTTCAATTTCTTCTTCTGGAATGTCACCGAAGAGATTCAAGTAGAAACCATTAAGCGATGCGTTCCCTTGGGCACCAAATCCTTTGAACTTGCTCGAAAGCAAATGGATGGTTGCATGTTCTAATCCGTGGTTTCTGCGAATTTGGGTAATAATGTCTGTGCTCATAAGCGTGATTTGAAACGATTTAACAGAGAATGATGATTAAAACTCAGCTAAATCGGCTTTCCTTGAACAGTTGCGACCAAGCTTCGGCCATAAGCGTAGTCTCTATGCTCGCATAAGTAAATTCCTTGCCAAGTTCCCAGCGCCAATCGGCCACTACGAATAGGGAGAGTCAGCTCACTGCCCGTCAAAATTGATTTGATATGAGCTGGCATATCGTCTGACCCTTCATAAGTATGTTCGTAATGTGGGGCATTTTCAGGTGCGAGCAGGTCAAAATGTTTTCTAAGATCTGTGCGAACCGTCGGATCAGCATTTTCATTTAGGGCAAGGGATGCGGATGTGTGCTGAATAAAAATGTGGAGTAGACCAATTTCAACTTGCTGAATAGCTGGCACCTGACGAATCACATCGGCCGTAACCAAATGAAAGCCACGAGGTTTGGCTGAAAGTTGAAACGCAACTTGATCCCAAAACATGATGTATTTTACCAATGACCATAAACCTTGCCCTTATTTCTAAGAGGTTTGTTGAGAAATAAAAAAACCGGATTGATTGTACGTGCAATCAATCCGGTTTCAATCGTTTGTTAGGGTAAATTCTAGCGAACTTCTACTTCGATATCCAAAATATCTTCACTCGTGGGCATCAAGAATGGTGCGCTTGTTCCTAAAATTTGTGAGGATGTTTCACCTGGCTTTACAACCCAGCGGTACACACCATCTTCAGCAAGGCCAGTTCCTGATGGCAGAGCAATCTCATTGTTGCTGTCAAAAAGGTAGGTTTCATTGTTGACCGCTTCCCACTGATCTTCTCCGGTGTTCATTTGCAACTCGCCTACCCAATTGGGTGGGAAAGACGTTTGGTTTGTAATCATCAAGACTACGCCTGAATTCCCCATTGATCCGCGCGTGAATCGGCTAAATGTGACATACTCTTCGGCCGTAATTAGGGATAAATCAATATCATTGGTTGTCGGGTTGTCTAACTGCTCATCAATAAAGCCCTGAATATCCAAACTGGGATTGATACGGGTTACGTACAAAATGCCGAAGATAATGCCCGCAACTACAAAG
>JBCCSO010000048.1:0-15142 GCA_039199965.1 Chloroflexota bacterium
GACAAGGTGAGTTAGCCGTCAAACAGTTCAAAAAATCATCTTATCAACTCTCATTCTTCGATGAAGTTCAAAACCTCACGTCTTGTTAAAACGCGCCTTCGTGGGGACATAAGGCGCGTTTTAACAAGACGTGAGGTTTTGAACTTCATCTGTTGGTATTTATTCAGCAAGAGGATAAATCCTCCTGCTATCAGTGACGGCCTTCGGCCTGAATTTAGGCCGAAGGCCGTCGCTGATAGCCGATGAGCTTTAGCTCACTGGCGGTAAGAAACCTGCTGAACAATTACATTTGTTGAAAGAAATTTGATGGGATGATAGGTTGAACCAAGCGTCAGACGCCTTCCTAGATCATTAATCATCTCATCAATCAGGGTACGTACGCTTCTGATGGAATCGGAATGCCAGAAATCACACCGCCCAACTTCAGCACTTTATCCATATCGCCGTCAATTCTCATACGCCCTTGGGTGATCGCAATTTCATAGTCGATCTCTCGGCGAGCAAGGCGCAAGAAATGATCGTCACGAATGGTGAGCGTTGCATCTGCATGTTCAGCCACACCACGAGCCACAGTGCCGGGTGACTCATTCAAGTCCATCACCCAGTCGCTTTTGATTTCACCGGTAATTTTTTACTGAAAGATACCGGCTTCAGCATGCAAATAGTTCGGGTTGTCTTGAAGATACTGATGCACATACTCAAAGATCGCATCAGACTTTGCGGTTTTGGGCTTGGCATCTTCAGCCGCTCTACGCACCTCTTCCAGTTGTAAGATCGCTTCTTCAAGCTCATTAGCAGATTCCCAAATGTAGCGGGTAAATACATCAAGGTCTGGCATCGTTTTCTCGTCAGACGTTGGGCTGACCGTTAGCTGGCCGTCATAGCTGAATATGGTGATGATCAGTCCCATCCCGTCCGTAATGGGCGCCATCCCCATCATTGATTGGAGCTTATGTCCGGCCAAATACAGCGGGATAGGTGGGCCGGGAACATTAGTGATAACCACGTTGTAAACAGGATTGTGGATTTTCGCAATTTGGTAGCGTGAATACAGTCGGGTTGCCTGATTTGCCACGCCAAACGGCACTAACTCCGCCATGTTGGAAAGCGAGTTGGCGCCCACCGCGTCTTGATAAATTTTACCCCGCATGGTGTTCGCATGAATTGTTTCCAAACGCTCAACCGGATCTTCTATGTTGGTCGCCAACTGAACCAGCATATTGGCAATCTCGTTACCAGATCCCTGTTTGCCTTTGGCCCTAGTTGAGATGGGTACCATCGATACGAGTGAGCGATTGGGTAATTTGCCCTTCTCAAGTAAGTAGCGACGAAGCGCACCTGAACAAATCGCAAGCATCACATCGTTTAGGGTCGTCCCCACAATATTTTTAAGCGTCTTCACCCGCTCTAACGAAAGGATAGCGGTATTCCACTTTCTTTGTGGAGAGATAATCCCGTTTAGAGGTGATGGGGGTGCTGAAAAGGGAACTGTCGGCATTTCAACATTTTGCACACGGCTCATGACACCAGCCCGCAGGGTAGACGTTGCAGATTCCGCAATAATTTTGGGAAATTTCAGCGGATCAGAAAAAAAGTTTTTGGTACTCTCTGTGACAAGTTGAATATCACTAGGCAGAGGATTTGGTTTGAACGGTTTAGGATCTGGGTCAGGTTTCACCTGTGGCCCAAAATCAAAAAGGATGGCCATGATGCCCGCACCGGCTTGTCCATCAATGGCTGAATGGTGAATTTTAGAGATGACGGCTACCGATCCAGGTTTGACTTGGGGTATGTTGTCTAACCCTTCCACAAATATAAATTCCCATAGCGGCCGAATGCGATCAAGCGGCCGACTAAACATTTGGGAGGCAAGCTTGCGCAGCTCTCTCCAATTCCCGGGCTCCGGCAACCGAACATGAATCAGATGATTATCTATACTAAAGTTAGGATCGTCTACCCAATATGGATAGTCAATACTCATGGGAACTTCTACCAGCCGCTGACGCAGTTTCGGGATTTGATGAATGCGTGACAGAATGCGTGTACGAAACTCTTCAAATTTAAGCTCCCCATCGATGACAGCAACACCACCTACATGCATATGCGCTCTGGGCGTCTCTAGGTATAAAAATGAGGCGTCTAAGCCGGTTAATGCTTCCATTTTCTCTGTCCTGCTGGTACCGATGATTAGCCATTCATCGAACCAAAATAAATCATCTGCAAAAAAATATTCTACATGGGGAAATAAAAAAGGCCCACCAAAATAGTGGACCTTTCTTCATTATCTTAAATTTTAAGCACTCAGCCGCTACCAAAACCCGAATGAGTTCTGGGCATCTGTGTAAATCAGTGATTTTAAGCCGCGCCGGTCAAACGGTGACCACTCACCTTCAGGCTGTGCCAGACGATTGGCCACAATCCATAGCACAACCGGGTTGAAGCCAAGACCAGTGTGGCTGCTCAGCACACCAATATTTTCAGTGGTATCAGATTCTTGCTCAATACAGCATTCCCATGCTGCAATTCCATCAGTTCGCGTGAAAATCGCGGTTGATGGAACAGGTGGGGGAGCACCAACCAATTTTAGCAATTCCGGAGTGAGCTCCGACAGCTCATGGCCGCTAAAACGTTCGAAAAGATGGCTAACGTTTGTTGCCTCCGGGTTTTTGCCGTTGAACGGGCTGCCCATGGTGATAACTTGGCGGACCAAATCCGGCCGCTGCCGAGCAATCTCACGAGCGTAAATTCCGCCAAGGCTCCAGCCAACTAGGCTAGCCTTACGGCCGTTACGTTCAACAATTTGCTCTAGACGAGTTAGACTTTTGGCACTTGCTGGAACCCCTTCTACCATATCAATTCCCCGGCCGTAGTTGCGGCCTAGTCCCCAACCATAGGCACGATAGTTGCGGGATGTTAGAAATAGTCGAAGAGGGAGGGTTGACCAGTCAGAGGTCAAGAACCCAGGATAAACGACGACGGGGTGGCCGTCACCGCGAGGTGCTGCTTGCAAAAACGGGAAAGTCATTGTCAAGGCGCCCAGCTCGTAGAAAGATCGTGTCTCGAGCGTAGCCAGCAGCGCAGAGGGTCGGTTTATGGCAGTCATGTTAAAAATAGTGGGTGTCCTTCCACTTCATACTGGAACTTATGAAGCGGTGCGTCATAGGTAAGTGTTGCATATCATAACGTAAAACGTCGATATGAGAAACGAACTAACCACTAAAACCCAGTTCCTAGAGGAAAGTTCCGCATTTACAACTGTTTCTTAACGCAAAGCGTCATGTTTTTGGGGTTTATAACAACTTTATGACCACGCACGGCGCAGTAAGCTTACCCAATTTTCACCCATTACTTTATTTACATCAGCCGGTTCATACCCTCTTTCAGCCAATTTTTCTCCAATTTTTGCTAAATCAGCCACAGAATTAAGCTCGGCCGGAATGTCTGCATAACCAAAGCCCCCGTCCAAATCAGAACCAATCCCCACATGGTCGGCCGTGCCGAGCAGTTGACAGTAGTGATCGATGTGAGCTACTACGTTATCTAAGGTCACCAGCTCTTTTCGCTCGCCTTTGACATGGTTCTTTTTTAGAAAGCGATTGTACAGCGCGATGCCAATGACACCCTCGCGCTCACCGAGCAGGTGAACCTGCCGATCAGTCAAGTTGCGCTCGTCAATGTGCGGAGCCAAACGCCGACTGTTTGAGTGGCTGGCAACGATGTGCCCCTCATAGCGTTCTAAAGCCTGATTAGCGGCCGGTTCATTGAGATGGGTCACGTCCAAAATAAACCCAATATCTGCCATGACTTCTATGAGCGCAAATCCAGCTTTTGAGAAACCATCTGTCGATTGACGCCACGCCCCTTTGGCGTAGCGGGTGTCATCCCACGCGGGGGCAATCATGCGCAGGCCGCGCTCCCACCACTCTTCAAGTTCGGCCGGGTCCCGCACCGGGTCAGCCCCTTCCATCATCGGCACGATCCCCAGTAAAGGCGGGGATTCAGTTTCGGGATCAAAATCATAGTTTTGATTTTCAATCACCTCATCAAGCTGGCTTAAATCCCCGACCAACCTGATGGACTGGTTTTCGTCCGCGAGGCGATGGTAGTAGTCAAGCTGCTTGAGTCCAACACTGTAGGCCTGATCTGGCGTGTGATAGTTGATGTGCTGGCAGGGCTCTGTCGGGGGGCAGGCGAAGATCGAGCCAAAAACCAATCCGACACGGCCGTTACGCAATTCGGGAAACGTCACAGTAGCGATCCCGTCTACGCAAGGATTGCTTGTTTCGTACTCTCGCAAAGTATTGAGAGGCAAGAAGAGGTTCCGGCCGTTTTCGATGTAGCTGTAGGCTAAATCTAAATGGGCATCTACGATTATGCTTGACATGGCTGAATGGTAGCCAACCTATCAAGAAGCGGCAATTTTGAGACGCTTATTCTTGGTCAGCCGCAACATCTGTGCCATCTGTTTCAGATTCGTCCTGCTCTTCTTGAGCTTTGAGGGCATTCTGCTTTTGCCAGTACGAGTAGCCGTACGGCCGGATGAGCCCCACCCGGGACCACGTAATGCCTAGCTGATCAGCTTCATAAATTGTCTTGTGGCCTATAAACACATCAATTTGATCATCAGCTAAATCGAGTCCCGCATCACCGACAACAAATTCATGTTGGCCCAAGTAGGTTTCAATCACAAGGCGGGTACCCGGCGGCAAATCAGGATGATGGGTAGCCACCGTTTCCCAAGGGACAACCGGTCGGCCGATGCCGTACGTAAAATACCAGCGATTTTTGGTGAAATCCGCAGGGTCATAGTAAGACTTTTCCCAGTCAATGGTGATGTACTTACCGTTTTCAGCCAGCCCAGATCCCTGCTGCAGGACACCGCGACCACCAAACAGAAACCCGGACCGATATAGCTCATCTTCATCCAAACCAGGAGCTTTCACTCGTTTATCATTTTCGTAGAGCGGATCGTTTTCCAGAGCAAACGTGTAGTGAGAAATGGTAAAAACCTCGTCCAGCCATTCGATCTCAAATTCAGGATCTTCCTCGACTTTGGCTAAAACCGGTTTTGCTTCCAACGTCTTAACAATTGGTACCGTTTCCTCTACCACCTCGCGGGTTGAGAGGGCCACAGTCTCTGAGCTTGTGCTGCGAGTGGGTCTAACTTCCACTTCACCAGTGCGTGACAGCGACCGGCCTCCAAGTTCGCGCCGCTCATAGGTTGATTGAAAAATAGCAGGCTCAAGCGTGGCAGCTTGTGTCTCAAGCACGCTTTGCTCATATTCAGCCGCGGCTGATTCAATCTCTATCGATTGGATGCCGACCAGCACGAAAATCACCCCGATCACTATTGAGGCTTGTGCAAAAAAGCGCATCATGCGCTGTATTCTATTATGACGACCCAGCACGGAAACATCGTCAGACGCTGGGTTCTTCTCATTCCCTTTAGCTATCATATTTGAGTAAAGATTTTTGGGACGCAGGCTCGTAGATTTCTTGGTGTGTTTTTAAAATTGTTCGCTTTTATGACGCTGCCAACACACTGGTGTGAACAACGAGTGAACGGCAATATGCCTCAAATTGGCTTTTTGTGTCAACCCATCAACTGATAGTGACATCCCCATTTTTATTGTTTGCAGAGGAAATTGAGCAAATTTCAGCGTTTTTCTAGGAAATATTGAAAAATGTAACTATTCAGCAAGTCTAGGCGAGCCAGCGGCCGTTAACTTGGATGTCATCGTGAAGATCATTTCACTACTAAACAGCGGGGCTTGTTGGAAATAGGCTCAGAGCAGTTGATCTAAAGTGACTATTTTGGAGCCATCACG
This sequence comes from Chloroflexota bacterium, assembly GCA_039199965.1. Taxonomy (GTDB): domain Bacteria; phylum Chloroflexota; class Anaerolineae; order Promineifilales; family Promineifilaceae; genus WTJY01. The sequence continues at coordinate 5,829 of JBCCSO010000048.1, forward strand.
ATCTGAACATGGTCTTAGAATCATGAATTTAGCCCTTAATAAATCTAACTACTAGAAACAAAATTCTAAAAAAACATTTTTAGCCACGGATTCTTCAGATATTCGCGGATATTTTTCATTGTCTGCGTCAAATCTGATTTCATCCGCGGCCGAAAACATTAGTGTCAGGTAGCTACTAACAAATCAAAGTTGGTAAAATGATGTAGAAATATTTTCTTAGGAAACCACACTTTGTCCGGACTTCTCAAAATCAAAAGACTAGCTTTTCCAACTGCCGCTTTACTTTTATCCCTCGTGATCGGCTGTAGCTCACAGCCTCCCGAAGGTGCGCTACCTACAACCTCTCAACCAACAGCCGAACCATCCCTTACGGCCGTCCACACAAGCACCAACACACCACTGCCCGTTGTCATTCTCGAGCCAGCCACCCCAACCGCTCTCCCCACAGATGCGCCGCTTGAGCCTACGATTGAACCCACCCCAACCGACCTACCAACTAGCATCCCCGAACCGACATTCACTGCTGCCCCCACAGAAATTGTAGAAGATGGCGGCTGTCGGCCGCTGGCCGAAACGGTAAATCTAAAAAACCCCTTTTTGGTTACAGACCAGCTCCCTCCACACATTCCATCTTCATTCGAGATCAACAGCGGATTTAGCAACGGCATGAACATCATTCACTTGGGCTTTGATGTGGAGGGGTCGGCCGAAGTGCTGGGGCCGCTGCTAGATGTGCTGGATCGAAGGCAGGTCAAAGCCACGATGTTCCTAGTAGGATCGTGGGCGGTTGTTTACCAAGACTGGGTCAAAGATATGGGAATTCGGGGGCACGAATTTGCTAATCACACGTGGACACACGGTAACATGGCCGATATGACGGCCGAGCAGGTCAAACAAGAATTAGCAGACACAGAATCTTACATTATCAACCTCACCGGTAAGAGTACCAAACCGTTTATGCGACCGCCATTTGGCTCCCGCTCAGAAATCAGTGTGCAGGCCGCTTATGAAGAGGGATACAGCACAATTATCTGGACCGGCAGCACAGAAGACTGGCGCGATAATGCCAATGTCAACTCGATGTGTAAAACCCTGCTCGAAACTTCATTTCCGGGCGGTATTTTGTATTCACATACGTGGCACCCAGAAATGCCAGAAACGATTGACCGCTTTATTGGAGAAATGCTGGCTCAAGGGTACACTTTTGTTCCAATGTCGGTCATTATGAGTGATCGGCCACAGGACTATTTGATCCCCAACAATTGACTCTGCTCAAAAAAAACCTGACAGGTTTCTGTAAGTATTTTTCCAGCGCTGAGAAATGGTTTCTAAAACCCGTCAGGCCTCAAAACACCTTTTTTAGTAGGGTCAACAATTAATTTTCAGAGGTGGTACATACCATGCCAGCATCGGGTGAACTTCCATTTGACAAGGTACCTAATTCGGCCGGAGCCCGCTACACCCTCATAGAAGGGCATCAAGCCTTTGTGTCAGGCATCCATCCAAACGATGTAGACCAAGGGCTATTGGGTGACTGCTTTTTCCTCTCATCGATTGCTTCCATCGCCCAGCAGCGGCCGTCGATCATCAAAAACCTGATCGAAACGCTGCCAAATGAGAGCTACAACGTCAAGCTATTTAAGCGAGGCTGGTTCGGCCGCTTAACCCCCATGACCATTAACGTTACACCGTCTGTGCCGCAGCGGGATGGTAAAATTCTGTTCACAAAAGTGGGCGATGTAATCAAGTCGCGCTTTGGCCGTCAGGTAGAGGTGTGGCCCATCATTCTTGAAAAAGCCTATGCTGATATGATGGGCGGGTACAACAAAGTAATTGGCGGATGGCCACATCACGCGATGGAGTCACTAACCGGCCAAAAAAGCCAGAAAATCCGGCCTAGCGCGATTAATCTGCCCCAACTGCAAAAAATGTTTGACGATGGATACGCTATGGCCTGCTACACCCGCACCGAACTCAAGTGGGCTGTTACACCTAAATTTGTGATCAACTTTCCAGACCGCACCGGACATCCTCGCTTCGCCAAAAACAAGCAGGGTGGTGAGCTGGCAGTGATGCACGCCTACTTTATTTCCGGTGTCGATGCAGCCAATGGGATTGTCAAAATTCGGAATCCGTGGGGTTGGGAGCACGGGGAGTCTGAATTAGCGGCCGAAGATTTTGAGGCGGTAATGCGCGGTGTCAGCGTTAATCCGGTGATAGTCGCTTGAGAAAAAGACGTTCATGGCTGTGGGTGTTGGCTGTCTTAGTGATCATTGGGGTCGCCTTTTTCATGCTGGTTCTCCCTTCCCTCAATTTCCCCACGGCCGACTATGACCCGCTTGATCCAGCTATTGTTCAAATTACGCAGGGCACAGAGGGCGAGATCGGAGCACTAGAAATTGGACTACAGTTTGTTGATGCGCAATCTGCTGGGGCTCAGTTGGTCAATACGGAAATCGGTGAAACAATCACGATTGCGTTGGAAATTGAGGAGCAAACCGATGTTCTGGGGCACAGCATCACCTTGATCGATGTGCTGCCGGGCACAGATACGGCCGTCTTTCGTATTGTACAAATAGAATAGCAATATCAGACTAAGTAGGCCTGCCGACAAACAACCAAGATCAAGACATCATCCCTTGTTAAAACACAGCTCGAACGGTATTTTTTCTTTGATTCCAGAGAAAACTTTTAACCAAACGCAAAGCTTGGAAAACTTGGATTAAATGACCAGAACAACTCCCCATTCCCCCAGCCGCGTGTAAACTGACGGACTTCTTGAGCCAGATCATCTTTGCTTCTCCAAAACGTGGAAATTTGAGATTCGTAGGCTGCAATGGCTTTCACTTTTTTGTTGATCGAGTTTTCACTCAAGTAGCGAATTTCAGAGCGCCAGTCGGCCGAATTCTCATAGGTGATGATCTGGTCCCGCTCACGGATGTAGGGGAAATCCTGATAGTATGTGAGCGTTTCAGAACCAAATGCACGCTCGGCCGCATACCGGACAAGCTGGTGGTCAACGTGATTTCCAATTGCCAGCGGGGCCACCACCTCAATTTCAAATGGATCTGACGAGAGCTGTTCAGTTAAATTGATCAGTGAACGAGCGATATCTGAAATCAAATTGTCTTCTGAACCGCTAAGCGGGCCAAATAAAGAATCTTCACGCGGATAAAGCCATCGGTTTTGATCTCCCCCTCTGCGATAAATGCAGTCTGGTATTTCTAGGTATTTGCTGTCTCCACCCAAAATTTGCAGGGCACTTTGATCTTCTTGACGCCGCATATCGATCATTTGAGCCACGGCCTTGTGGTCGTCTAGCCCCCACCGCTGATGCAGGGTTTCGGCAAAATAAGAGAGCTCATTTGTCGGCGGATAGCCAGCACAAACAGTAACGACGATAACTGACTGACCTTGGGATTTTAGCTCGGCGATGCTTCCACCGCAGGAGTAAACTGCGTCATCATAGTGTGGAGAGAGAAACAAATATTTCATTGACGTTAACGGTAAGGCCAACCGAAGAAAAAATGATCTAGGCACGCTCACGGCCGATTGGCAGAGAGGTGGTCTTGATCAGTTTATTTTTCCAATCGCCTGAGCGCGAAAATGTTTGATTATGGATGATGAATGGTTGGGGTATCCGATTGCACGGGCAGCCACAAAAGCGACGAAACTGCTGGAAATTTATCCCACGGCCGGCACGAATTTCAACATTCAACGATAAATATGAAACAGCGGGGTAATGATCAACATAAGTAGGTTCGTTTACCCATCAAATGACAACTGTTTTACAGTTTAACCCCTAATTCTTCCAGCTTTGCTTTCATATCCATTCCGGGTTGGAACCAGATACCGTGCATACCGACCGCCTCACACCCCTTGATGTTGTGCGGGAAATCATCGATAAATACAGCTTCTTCTGGCCGCAAATTAAGTAGCTGCAGGGTATATTCAAATATGTGTGGATGGGGTTTCATGACTCCTACATGTGCAGAAACCACGGTAAAGTGAAACGCATCGGCCGCAGGATAATCTGTTTTGAGCATGCTTGGCAGCGCATCCATAAAATTACTGATCACGCAGGTCGTATATTTTTTTCGGAGCTGACGAATGTAGTCAACAAGATCAGTATCAAGCTGATCTCCAGCCCAGAATTCCTGTTTAAACTGGGCAATCCCCGCTTCGTCCAAGCCAAGGTGGGTTTGGATCCAGCTGTAAAGCTCGGTCGAAGTTATTTTACCGTGCTGAGCCCTCCTCCCCATTTCTCCATTAAACACCAAAAGTTCAGACTCGCCCCGTTCTAAGCCAAGTCGGTCTTCCAAATGATTTCGATGGCTGCGGTCTTCCGTCCGGATGAGGACACCGCCAATGTCAAAAACAATCGCTTTAATTTCTATTTTCTTTGTTGTCATTGGTTTATTTTAGCGAAGGCGATTCAAGATAAAAACGACTCTTTGATCTTTCCTGTAGTTTGTTTTAAAGAGAGAAAAGGTATGACTTAGGATATTTTCACCAATCAGATTGTAACGGTCAGTTTGCTCTTGGCTAAAAATGATTGACTCATGCGCAGCGGATTGTTACCATTTTCACAATAGACTCGCCAGTCGGTAATGTGCCAAATTTACCTTTAGCAGGAAAAAAGCTAACATTTATGTCACGAGATCCAGAAACTACCCGAAAGAAAATTCTAGACGCAGCTATGAATGTGTTTGCGAATAAAGGGTACCATGACACGAAACTTGACGAGATTGCCAACGAGTCCTCCACTTCAAAGGGCTCTATTTATTTCCATTTCCCAAACAAGGAGCGACTCTTTCTGTCGCTGGTTGACCAGTTTGCTGATCTGCTTGAAAAACAAACCCGTGATGCGATTGAATCACAACCGAAAGGGATCGGCCGGGTGGAAGTTGCCCTGCGCACAGTGCTCGAAACATTTGCCAAGTACCGTCGCCCTGCCAAAATTTTGCTGGTTCAAGCCATGGGCCTAGGCCAGCCTTTTGAGCAAAAACGAATGGAAATCAACGAGAGATTTGCGCGTATGATTGCAGACTATTTGCAAGAAGCCTATGAGAAAGGTGAAATACCGGCCAAAGATATAGACTTAGAATTTACGGCCCATGCGTGGATGGGTGCCATCTATCATTTGGTCATCCGCTGGGTGTATACGGGCGAACCGGACAGTCAAAAGATTGTGACGGAACTCGTTCCTACGCTGCTTCGTAGTGTAGATGTAATCTCTACTAAAGCTGAAGCTTAGTAAGACTCAGCAACTGCGAAACGCACCAAGCCTGTCGTAGTACTTTTTGTAAGACAAAGTCCTGTGAGCGCATGAAATAATGAGCTCACGCTTGTTAGATTAAATATACACTCAGGAACGGGAGATAAATCGCTTGAGTATTCCGGCTTTCCGTTCCTTGCAAGGCGACAATGCCTTTCGTCGTTATAAATAATCATCGTCCCTCATTTATTGATGAACAGCGTAAAAGGCACAGGTCACGAGGTTAAATTTTCTCAAAAACACATTCAAATCAAACCTAGCCCCATCAAAAAGCATCTATGTCAATCGAATTTGACGATGAAAACATCCCCCAACCGCAAGTCTTACTCTCTGTAACCATTCCAGCCGACAGTCTGGATGTCTATAGTTTCCTGCGTCATGGTCGGGGGGGTGCCCGCTGCCTGTGGCGCGATGAGAACATCACGCTGGCAGGTATTGGCAAAGCCCACGAAATATTTGGGTGGGGCAAGCGACGGTTTAGAGAGATTGAGTCACAGGCGACCGACCTGTTTTCTACTGCAGTTCTCCATCCCCCCAAAGATGCGGTTTGCCCGGTTGAGCCCAAGCTGTTTGGCGGCTTTTCGTTCACGGCCGAATTCATTCCTGACGTAGCTTGGTCATCCTTCTATCCAGCTCACTTTATCCTGCCCCACTACCAGCTTACCCAAACTGAGAGTGGAAGTTGGATCACCATCAATATTATGGTCATGAGTGCTGCAGAAGCAGACGAGTTGGCATCTGATATGGTTGACATCCTACAGAGCCGATTGGATGAATGGCTCAGCCGCAACCCGGAGCCATTCCACTACCCCAATCTGCAGGAAATAGCTTATCCTATGTCCAAAGATCAGTGGACATCTATGCTAAGAAAAGCCATCAACCAAATGAAAGTAGGTGACATGCAAAAAGTTGTGCTATCAAGGGTCAGTGAGGTCAATCTAGACGGACCAGCTGGTATCACCCGCCTGCTAGCATGGCTTGATGATCACTATGCTGAGTGCAATCGGTTCCTGTTTGAGCCGGTTCCCTTTCATGCTTTTTACGGAGCCACACCCGAAACGTTAATTGAAACAAACGGCCGTCAGTTTGACACAATGGGGCTAGCAGGATCAGCCCCCAGAGGAAACACGGCCGAAGCTGATGCTGAGTTTGGCAACGGTCTGCTAAACGACCCTAAGAATCAGCATGAGCACAAACTGGTTGTAGACTCCATCATTGAGCGGCTTGAACCGATCACGGTTGAACTGAATGTGGCCAAGCAGACTGAACTCATGAAGTTAGGCAACATCCAGCATTTGTACACGCCGATCACAGGCAAATTCAAAGAAGCACCGGGCATTATTCCGCTGCTTGAGCGGCTGCACCCTACCCCAGCACTGGGGGGCGCACCGCGTGGCAAAGCGATGGCTTTCATCGAGGCAGACGAGCCAGTAACGCGCGGCTGGTACGGGGCACCAGTGGGTTTTCTCAATCCTAACCTAGACGGCAAATTTGGCGTCGCTATCCGTTCGGCCGTCGCGCAGTGGGACCGCGTATGGGCCTATGCAGGGGCGGGGATTGTGGCAGATTCTGACCCCGCCAGCGAATGGGATGAGACCGCCATCAAGTTCCGGCCGATGCTAAACGCACTGGGCGTTGACAGCAGCTCATGAATCCAAACATCAAACTATCTCAAATTTTTGTTGACCGATTGGCCCAATCAGGGCTAACCGATGTGGTCATTTGTCCCGGTTCCCGCTCAACACCGCTCACGCTAGTTTTTGACGCCCATCCAACGATCCAGACCCATTTGGCGCTTGATGAGCGGAGCGGGGCTTTCTTTGCACTAGGGTTAGGGATGCGCACCGGCCGATCAGCAGCAATTGTGTGTACCAGCGGAACGGCTGCAGCCAATTTTTTCCCAGCCATCATCGAAGCCAACATGTCACAAGTGCCACTTATCGTACTTACAGCTGATCGGCCGCAAGAGCTACGCCACAGTGGGGCAAACCAAACCATCAACCAAGTAAATATGTTTGGGGGCCACGTTTTGTGGGCGGTTGACATGCCGCTACCAGAGCAAAATATGCCAGATGTGGCATGGCGCAATGTGGCAACCACCGCACAGCGGGCGTTTAGCAAAGCAAACGGCCTGCGAAAAGGGGCTGTTCATCTAAATTTTCCGTTTCGGAAGCCATTAGAGGGGGCAGTGGACAGTGGTCAGTGGTCAGTGGTCGGTGAAAAGAAGTTCGAGCCACCCACCATCCCCCACCTACCATCCAACAATGCAGACTTACTAGCCCGCTGGTTTGCTCAATATGAAAAGGGAATCATCGTTTGTGGCCCCAGCTGCCCAGCCGGAGATTTCCCACGAGCAGTGACCCAATTTGCACATCTCAGCGGCTATCCGATTTTTGCAGACCCACTATCAGGCATTCGTTTCAGTACAGATACAGCCGAATCAGTGATTGGTGGCTATGAGACGTGGCTTTCGGGCGGTCGCAAACCGAGCTGGGAAGCCCCAGACATTGTCATACGATTTGGTGCGGTACCGACTTCAAAATGGCTCAATCAATATTTAAGTGATATTAAGCCCAATGTGCGATTACACGTCCGTGAAAGTGATGTCTGGGCTGACGACAGCCATCTAACTACTGACTTCTGGCAGATCAATGAAGCATCATTCTGCCAAAATGCGGCCGAAATCGCGATCACCGTTTCTGCTGAGCGGCGTCAAGTTCCAGCGTATGGCGCATGGCAAAAATCAGTCTTGGCGTGGGAACAAGAAAACTGGTTCAAGCTTGAAGCTGAGCTGGCAAACAGCCATTTTGATGCAGTTTATCTCGTCGATTTGGTTAACCATCAATCGATCAAAAGGTGCAACTTGATGATTGGAAACAGCCTGCCAGTACGACATCTAGATGCGTTTTGTCGACCAGCAGCTAAAAAGATTCGTGTGTTTGGCAATCGTGGGGCTAGCGGTATCGATGGGGTTGTATCTACGGCATGTGGCATCGCTGCGGCCGATCCTGACACGCCCACTTTTCTGATCATTGGTGACGTCTCGTTTTACCATGACATGAACGGACTTCTGGCCGCGAAAAACCTACCAAATTTGACGATTGTGCTGTTCAATAACAACAGTGGCAGCATTTTTAGGCGACTCCCCATTTCTAACTATGAGCGGCCGTTTGATGAGCTGTTCTTAACCGCCCACGACCTTAATTTTAGCCACACGGCCACACTTTATGGTCTTGATCATCAGAGATTGACTGACCAAGAATCGTTTAATAACGGGGTTGATCAAGCCCTACATTCTGAGCGAACCCACTTGCTCGAACTCATGACAGATGGGGCACAAGATGAGGCCATCCGTAAGCAGCTCATTTCAAAATTATTTGGTAGTTAGACAACACCGGACCACATGGGTCTTTTTGTTCAGCAGATTTCCTAAGATTTCCTATTTGCTTGCTGGTAACACGTTGGGTATTACGTAAATAGGCTAGTGGTTTGTCAATCATGACGTGATGGAAATTTCAGCAGGATAAACCACTGTAGGATACGTCAAGGGTTTCCATCTATCCATCCTTGACGTAGCACTAGCATAAGCAATACGCATTTCACGACTAATTGAATGCTGCTGACCAAACACAAAAAAGTATGTGCAACTCAATCAGAATCTTGGCAGAAATTAAGCGAAAAGCAGTACAACTGCCCCGCTTTGTTGAGGTTGATGCCTCTGCAATTGTTGCATGGCAATTAGAGGGAACATCTCCTATTATGGTTCAAATTGAAGGTAATGAGCCAGTCAGAAGGAACATAAAGCCTTGGGGAAAAGATCGGTCGGTTTGGTTCTTTGAACTAACGGAGCTGATGTCTAAAAAAACAAACGTGGACACGGGAGATACGGTTGAGTTTACGTTGACCAAGCTAGAAGACACGCTGGCGGCCGAAATTGAAGAGATCATCACTACATTTTTGGAAGCCCAAATTAAGTGGGACGAGATGACTATCAGCCAGCGGCGAGTGCTCAATGAACACATTTTAAGCGGGAAGC
>JBCCSO010000049.1:0-14942 GCA_039199965.1 Chloroflexota bacterium
AAAGAATTCAAAACAGTTGGGAGCTTACAAAAGCCAGCTGGTCCGTTTTAAAACAAGATAAAGAGCTAGCCATCTTTCCTGTTATTTCAGGCGTCGGCGTAATTTTGGTGTCGCTAACTTTTATTTTGCCGATGGTTGCGGCCGGTTTGTTTGACTCTATGTTAGGTGAAGAAGTCTCTATTCTCACCAATGCCATCGGTCTGCTTTATTATGTAATTACTTACACCGTCATATTCTTCGCCAATACCGCCTTGATGGGTGCCGCCATGATCCGGCTGCGCGGTGGTGATCCCACAGTGCGGGATGGTTTAAATATCGCGATGGAAAACTTTGGCTCTATTTTGGGGTATGCGTTTATTGCGGCTACCGTTGGTATGATTTTGCGCTGGCTGTCTGAGCGGGCAGGCTTTATCGGCCGACTGGTGATCGGCCTGATTGGGATGGCTTGGACTTTAGCGACCTATTTGGTTGTGCCGGTCCTCGTTGTTGAAAAAGTTGGGCCAGTCGATGCAATTAAGCGCAGTGCAGAACTGCTCAAAAAGACGTGGGGTGAGCAGATTGCAGGGAATTTGGGCATTGGCATGGTGTTTGGTTTGCTAATGGTTGGCGTTGTTTTATTAACCGGCCTTCTGGCTGCTGCATCGGCCGGACTTGAGTCATTTGCCCTCATGGCAATTATAATCGCCTTTGGTGCGATTACGTTTATCACATTAGCCATTATCAGCAGCACGCTTACCAGCATCTACACCGCTGCAGTTTACTTGTACGCTACTGAAGGACAAGCTGGTGATTGGTTTGATGATGCGCTAATTGCCCAAGCGTTCAAGCAAAAAGAAAAACGAGGACTGATGGGCCGTTAACCTTTACCATCATTTTAAACTCAAACAAAAAAGGCGCGCTTAAAAAAGCGCGCCTTTTTTGTTTTCTTTCTTTAGCCAAGCGATTCTTTCGCTAAGTTTTTAAAATCATAAATCGCTGCAGTGGCGTCTAGCACGGGCCAATACTGTTACCATCGCAGTTGCTTGACTTGACTTGATAAGGAGGGAAAGGTTCTTAAGCACTGAAAGAATTATGGTAGATCTGTCTCACCCATTAAAAAGCGGTCAACTTCACGCGCGACACCACGCCCTTCACTAATTGCCCAAACCACTAGGCTTTGACCACGACGCATGTCCCCAGCCGCAAAAACTTTGCTTACGTTGGTATTAAACTCATCAAAATCAGCTTGAACATTGGTACGGGGATCACGGTTGACGCCCAATTGCTCTAACATTGGATTTTCCGGCCCGCGGAACCCAATCGCCAAGAGAACCAGATTGGCTGGCCATTCTTTTTCGGTGCCGGGAACTTCCTTAAAGCTTCGGCCGCGCGGACCATCTGTCCACTCAATCTCAACCGTTTTAAGTGATTTGACATTGCCGTTGCCATCATCTACAAACTCTTTTGTCAAAATGGAGTAGGTGCGTGGGTCTTCACCCGTGATCGCTTTGGCCTCTTTTTGTCCATAGTCGAGCCGATAAATTCGCGCCCACTGAGGCCACGGATTGTTTGAACCACGTTCTTCCGGTGGGATATCAACCAGCTCAAACTGATTAACGCTGTTACAGCCATGCCGCAGTGAGGTGCCCACGCAGTCGGTGCCGGTGTCACCACCGCCAATGACGATGACGTCCTTTCCCTCGGCCGAAGTAAAATTGCCGTCTTCCAGATCAGATACGATCAAGCTCTCAGTCGTTTGACTCAAGAAATCAACCGCAAAGTGGATGCCGTTTAGATCGCGGCCGGGGACACGGGCTAAGTCATTGGGTTTGGTTGCCCCACCAGCCAGAATTACCGCATCAAAGTTTTGGGTCAGGTAATCGGCCGGAATGTCTACACCAATTTCCACATTGCACATAAACTCAATACCAGACTGTTCCAGAATAGTAATACGGCGTAAAACCGTCTCTTTTTCAATCTTCATATTGGGTATGCCGTAGGTCATCAAGCCGCCGGGGCGGGGCGCACGTTCGTAAACGGTAACGCTGTGGCCTACTTTGTTGAGCTGGTCAGCCGCAGCTAAACCGGCTGGGCCTGACCCAACGACAGCAACCTTCATGCCGGTGCGCACTTCGGGGATGTTTGGAGTAACCCATCCTTCCTCAAATGCTCGATCGATAATGGCGTTTTCAATATTTTTGATGGTAACCGGATCAGAATTAATTCCCAGCACGCATGATGCCTCACACGGTGCTGGGCAAGTCCGGCCAGTGAACTCTGGAAAGTTGTTGGTTTTGTCTAAGCGCTCGTACGCTTCTTTCCATAGCCCGCGATAGACCAAATCGTTCCACTCTGGAATCAGGTTATTGAGCGGGCAGCCAGACGCCATATTGTTTAGCGTCTTACCCGTGTGGCAGAATGGGATGCCACAGTCCATGCAGCGCTGCCCCTGCTGCTGTAAGTTGATCACTGGTAAGTGAATGTAAATCTCCTTCCAGTCTTTTAGTCTTTCCTGTGGGTCACGTTCTTCGGCATAGCTTCGGCCGTAAGTCATGAACCCTGTTGCTTTTTCTGTACTCATCGTGTTGTAGCGAATCAGCATTTCAGCTCATCAGCTTATCAGTCTTTGTGTGCAGGGGGTAAGCCTGCTAACTGGTTGATAAGTGAGTGACGCGAACGGCTGATTGGCTGATTGGCTATTTGTTTGCTTCAAATGCAGCAAGAAGTGCTTCATCACCCGTTAGTCCGGCTGAATATTGTTCTTCAATGGCGTCAAGCATGCGCTTGTAATCGAGTGGCATGACCTTGACGAACCTAGGCAGCATAAGCTTCCAATCACTCAAGATATTCCACGCGCGCTGGCTGCCAGTCTTTACCGCATGCTTTTGGATTAAGCTGTAAAGCTCTTCCGCTTCTGTCTCATCTGCTATCGTCGATAGCTCGACCATTTCTGTGTTGCAATGGTAACGGCCGAAGTCACCTTTTTGGTCGAGCACGTACGCAATACCACCAGACATCCCGGCCGCGAAGTTGCGTCCTGTTTCACCTAGCACAACGACTTTGCCGCCGGTCATGTATTCACAGCCGTGGTCACCAACCCCTTCAACAACGGCCGTTGCACCAGAGTTGCGCACGCAGAAGCGTTCGCCTGCTACCCCACGGAAGAAGCCTTCGCCGTCGGTTGCGCCATAAAATGCTACATTGCCAATAATAATATTCTCTTCAGGCACAAACGTTGAGCCCGCTGGCGGATAGACGATGATGTTGCCACCTGACAGCCCTTTACCTACCCCATCGTTACCGTCCCCTTCTAGTTCAAGCGTGATACCTTTAGGCAAAAACGCACCAAAGCTTTGGCCCGCTGACCCCATGAATTTGAGCTGGATGGTTTCTTCAGGAAGCCCATTTTCGCCGTGCAAGCGGGTTAGCTCACTGCCTAAGATGGTGCCTACAGCCCGATCTGTATTCTTGATAGGCAAAGTGGCGCTAATCGGCCGACCGTTTTCTAGTGCCCACTTGCATAAACCAATTAGGGCGCGCTGATCAAGACGATCTTCTAGCTCATGATCCTGCTGCATGGTGTTGTAGCGATCTCTTTGCGCCACAACGGCTGGTTGATAGAGGACGGCTGATAGATCGAGGTGTTTGGCTTTAGGGTGATTGGTCTCCCGCTGCTGCAAGAAGTCTGTCCGGCCGATCATCTGGTCCATGGTGCGGAAGCCAAGCTGAGCCATAATTTCACGCACTTCACGCGCAATGAATTTCATGAAGTTGACGGCATGCTGTGGATCGCCCGTGAATTTAGCCCTCAGCTCTGGGTTTTGCGTCGCGACACCCACTGGGCAGGTGTTTAGCTGGCAGACCCGCATCATGATGCAGCCCAGAGCCACCAGTGGAGCGGTTGAGAAGCCAAACTCTTCAGCACCCAGCAGCGCCGCAATCACCACATCCCGGCCGGTCTTCATTTGGCCATCTGTTTCCAGAACAACGCGCGAGCGCAAGCCGTTGCGCAGCAGGGTTTGATTGGCTTCTGCAAGCCCTAACTCCCAAGGGAGACCGGCGTGCTTTAAGCTGGTTAGCGGGCTAGCCCCGGTGCCACCATCGCTACCAGAGATAAGGATCACATCCGCTTTGGCTTTGGCCACACCGGCCGCAATGGTGCCCACGCCTACTTCAGACACAAGTTTGACGTTGATGCGAGCGCGTGGATTGGCACTTTTGAGGTCAAAGATCAACTGAGCTAAATCCTCAATTGAGTAAATATCGTGATGGGGCGGCGGCGAGATTAAGCCCACACCGGGTGTTGAGTAACGGACTTTGGCAATCCATGGATACACTTTGTGGCCGGGCAATTGTCCACCTTCGCCGGGCTTAGCACCTTGCGCCATCTTAATTTGGATTTCGTCTGCGTTGACCAAGTAGTGGCTGGTCACACCAAAGCGGCCGCTGGCAACTTGTTTAATTGAGCTGCGACGATTGTCTTCAAAGCGGGCTGGGTCTTCACCCCCTTCACCCGTATTTGAACGCCCCCCAATCTGATTCATCGCCATCGCCAATGCTTCGTGGGCTTCGGCCGAAATTGAGCCGTAGCTCATTGCGCCCGTTTTGAAGCGTTTGCAGATATCATCAACCGACTCCACCTCACTCAGCGGGATGGGTTGCGTGTCTGGTTTAAGCTGCAGCGCACCGCGCAGTGTCGCCATTTTTGTTTTATGATTGTTGACGTCGTCCGTATACCGTTTGAATTTACCGTAGTCTCCGTTGCGCACAGCATCTTGGAGCGCATGCACAGTGGCTGGGTTAAACAGATGGAACTCACCATCGTGACGCCACTGGTAGCGGCCGCCAACCGGTAGCTGGTGGCCATTGGCTGGCCGTTCTGGGTAAGCAGCATGATGCCGCGCTTCCACTTCTGAGGCGATGCCGTACAGATCGATCCCCCCAATTCGGCTATCAGTCCCGGTAAAGTATTTGTCCACAAGGCTCTTTGCTAAGCCGAGGGCCTCAAATATTTGTGCGCCGTGGTAGCTTTGGATCGTCGAGATACCCATCTTTGAAAGAACCTTAACGATACCTTTTACAGTTCCCTTAATGTATTTGGCCAAAGCATCTTCGTACGAAATGTCCGTTAGAATCCCTTTCTCGATCATTTGATTGAGCGATTCAAGGGCCAAGTATGGGTTGATAGCAGAGACGCCGAAACCGATCAGGACACAGAAGTGGTGGACTTCACGCGGGTCGCCTGATTCTAAGATGATGCTCGTTTGGCTGCGCAAACCTTCTTTCACAAGGTAGTGATGCAAACCAGATGCAGCTAATAAAGATGGAATAGCGCCTTCTTTACTATTGACCTTGCGGTCAGACAAAATCAAGATGTTGGTACCACCGCGTACAAGCTCATCTGCTTCCTCAAATAAATCTTCGAGCGCATCTTCAAGGGCTGTCCCTCCACCGCGCACGTTGTACAGGAGGGATAGGGTATCAACCTTGAACCCTTCTCGCTTCATATGACGAATTTTGGCCAGCTCTTCATTGGTTAAAATCGGATGGGGCAGCTTGAGCAGTTTAGCATTTTCCGGCCGTGGATCTAGCAGATTTGGCTCTTGACCGGTAAAGACTGTAGTGTCCGTGACCAGCTCTTCTCGAATAGCATCGATGGGCGGGTTGGTTACTTGAGCGAATAGCTGCTTGAAATAGTTGAACAGCGGCTGTGAGTGGTCTGACAATACAGCAGGAGGGGTATCATCACCCATTGAACCTAAGTTCTCTTTGCCGGAGCCAGCCATCGGCGCCATCACAATGCGTAGGTCTTCAAACGTGTAGCCAAAGAACTGCTGGCGCTGAGTGACTTGATCAGGATACTCCGGCCGGATTGGCTCTGCATCTTCCAACTGTTCAAGACGAATTAAATTATCTGCGAGCCATTTTTTGTATGGTTTGGCTTTAGAAAGCTCGCTCTTGATTTCTTCATCGCTAATGATGCGTCCTTGGGCTGTGTCAACCAGCAGCATACGGCCGGGCTGTAAACGCCCCTTCGTAACCACATCTTCCGGATAAACATCCATTACTCCCACTTCTGAAGCCAATACGACCACATCATCTTTGGTTACATAATAGCGTGACGGCCGCAGTCCGTTCCGATCAAGAACGGCACCTACAACCATTCCATCTGTAAATCCGATGCTGGCTGGGCCGTCCCACGGCTCCATCATGCAGCTATGATATTCATAGAATGCCTTCTTTTCAGGGTCCATGCTTCTATGTTTTTGCCACGGCTCTGGCACCGTCATCATCACTGCGTGCGGTAGCGAGTAGCCTGACAAATACAGGAACTCTAGCGCGTTGTCGTACTGCCCTGAGTCAGAGGTGTCAGGGTCGATGAGCGGTAGCACTCGATCTAAGTCTTCCCCAAATTGTTCTGCGCTCATAACACCTTTGCGGGTATTCATCCAGTTGGCATTTCCCTTGATCGTGTTGATTTCACCGTTGTGAATTAGGTAACGATAGGGATGAGCACGATCCCAACTAGGGAAGGTGTTTGTCGAAAACCTTGAGTGGACGACCGCAATAGCTGACGCTAGTAGGGGATGACTAAGGTCCTGATAATAATTTTTAACTTGGGTTGATAGAAACATCCCTTTATAGATGACTTTGCGGCACGACAAGCTTGGGATGTAAAAATCAGCACCCTTTTTTGGCATTTTGTCCCTGATCTGAATCTCAGCCAAGCGCCTGATAACAAATAATTTGCGCTCAAAGGCTAAATCATCGCTTCGCTTGAGCTCTCCCTTTGCAATAATAACTTGTTCACTAACTGGTTCTGCGCTTTTGGCTGTATTCCCCAACTCTGAATTATCTACTGGCAAAGTTCTCCACCCCAGAACTTTCTGCCCCTCCCTTTGAACGATCTGCTCGAATTGATGCCGACACTGCTGTCGCTGCAATTTATCTTTGGGCAAAAACACCATGCCCACACCATAGTTGCCAGCGGCCGGTAGCTCTACATTTTGCTGTCGAAACTCTTCGATTAAAAACTCATGTGGTACCTGAATTAAAATCCCAGCACCATCACCGGTATTTGATTCCGCACCTGTTGCCCCACGATGCTCCATGTTTTCTAAAACTTGAAGCGCTTGTTGGACAATTTCATGAGACGGTTCACCCTTGATGTGAACAACAAAACCCATACCGCATGCATCATGTTCATAAGCTGAACGATAAAGACCCGGTTCTAGGCCACCTCGTTGTGGTTGGTTCAACATTTCGATCTCCTCCAGACCTGTTCACTTGTAAAAGTAAGTTTGTATCTCTATCTACTCTCTGCGTTTCCTGTGACCGATCTGATTATTCTACAGATCCCACCCAACTGCGTTCCATTATTCCTTTGATGAGTGGTTGATTAATTTACTCTCCATTTCCCAGTGGATGAGGCAATATTGTTTAGTGAGTACATCCTACTGCCTGTTTGGGAGCATTGCATTATACGTGCTGACCAGCAAATCACCCTCGGTCAAATTGTACATATTTTCACAATCAAAGTTTATGCGTTTTTCACAATTGCTCAAAATTTTCATCAAATGTAAATTAGATAACAGTGCTTGTGCCGGGATTCATGCCTAGCACGTACAAGTTAAAAAGAATACGCAATCAGCCAAGACGCTTTCTTGTCACAGAAATTCCTCCTAGTTTGTGACAAGTAGGCGTCTTTTTTGCTTGTGTTTCTTTTTCAGGTCGAAGGTTGGTTTCTTCAAACAAAAAGAAGGCCAAAAGGTTCAAAATTAGTTAAGTAGAGAAAGGAAAGAGATATGAATGTAAAAGCTTTACGAACTGTGCGTATGATTGTTAGTGGACTAATCATTGCCATGACATTTGCTGTTGCTGGAGCTGCTTTCGCGCAAGATGGAATCGAATTTTCCGCCGGCGAAATTGCGTTTGCAATAGATAATTTTGTCATGTTTATCTGTGCTGTTCTGGTTCTGTTTATGCAGGCTGGATTTGCCATGGTTGAGGCGGGCTTTAATGGTGGAAAGAATACGATCAACATTCTTTTCAAAAATTTAATGGATATGTCGCTTGGCGGTATCCTTTACTTCCTAGTTGGTTACGGTCTAATGTATCCTGGATTTGCTGAAGGTAGTGCTGGCATCTTCGGCTTCGGTGGCATTGGTGTAACACCATCAACCGATATTGTGGCAGATTATTTGCCAACCAATGAGGTTGACTTCTTATTCCAAGTTGCGTTCGCGGCTACCGCTGCGACCATCGTGTCTGGTGCCGTTGCTGGCCGCATGCAGTTCCGTTCTTACTTGGTTTACAGTGCGGTCTTGACTGCGCTCATATACCCAATTTCTGGAGCTTGGAAATGGGGTGGTGGTTTCCTAGATACAATGGGTTTCTATGACTTCGCTGGTTCTTTAATCGTACACGCCGTTGGTGGATTTGCCGGTTTGGCGGGTGCTATCGTGTTAGGACCGCGTATTGGCCGCTTTAACAAAGATGGTTCTGCTAACGCAATGCCCGGCCACAACATTACGGCCGCAACCTTGGGTGTATTTATCCTCTTCATCGGCTGGTTTGGTTTTAACCCCGGATCAGTTCTAGCTATGACCGGAACTGCGTCAACTATTGCGGTTGTCGTGACTGCTGTAAACACCTTCTTAGCTGCATGTGCTGGTGCAATTGGGGCCATGATTCTGAGCTATTTCGTCAACAGCGGTAAACCAGACCTTTCAATCGCTTTGAATGGTTTGCTCGCTGGCTTGGTTGGTATTACAGCGAACGCTGATGGTGTTACTTCATTCTCAGCTTTGGCCATTGGCTTCATCGCTGGTTTATTGGTTGTTGGGGGGATGGTTCTGCTCGAAAGATTGCAAATTGATGATCCAGTCGGTGCATGGCCAGTACACGGTTTGTGCGGTATCTGGGGTGGACTTGCAACTGCGATCTTCGGACATCCCGGAACAGCCGGGATTGGTGTCCAGCTTTTAGGGTCAGTAATTTATGCATCGTGGGCTTTCATTACGATGTTTGGTGTGTTCTACGCACTCAAAGCTGCTGGCATCTTGCGCGTATCCAAAACTGAAGAGCTTGAAGGTTTGGATATTGGCGAACATGGTGGCGTGAGCTATCCAGAATTTGGTTCAACAACTGCGTTTCCAGCGGGGGACTAATTTGAACCGGGCCCGTCAGATTTGTATCTCTGGCGGGCCTTTATTACTTTAGTCGAGGCTCTTCCCAATGAACGTATCATTTCAAGAAAATTTAGGTAACGGGGCGTCCTACACCGCCGTGCTCAATGCTGAAAGTGAAACAATTCATGAAAATGGCATTTTTAAAGTTCCAGTCTATAAAGATGGTGTTGAGAAAGGCTACTTTGCCGACCTATGTGGTTTTAGAGTGAAATCTAAGGAACTAAAGGGGCTGGGCTCCAAAATGTTGGAAGTGACTGATGGTCTCATCAACATGGCTCGAATGCCGCGCCACGTGTTTGTAGCCCGCAGAGCAAAGCGCGTATTTCCCATTTACACAGTGGGGAACGAGGTCATGGCCACAACGTCTGGCGGACCTGTTTTTCGTCATGTTGAGTTGGCTAAGCTCCGTGAGTACATGACAGACTATCTGCACGAGGCAGAAGTATTGGGGGACAAAGGTTTAAGCGATAAATTACATGTGCGGGGTGCTAGTTTAAGCACGCTTCAACTGCGTCGGCCGGTGTTTTATTTAAAAAAGCGCATTGCGGGTGAACAAGAATTTTGGGCGCCGGTTTTCGAGACCGAGAATTTAGATGGACTTTACACTTACGCAGCCAGCGATCGCCGAGAAATTAAAAACGAATACGGTGGTAAAGGCGTGCTTGTGCTGACTAGAATTGTGGCGGAAGCATTAAAAACAGAAAAACGCTTAAAGGATGTTTATGATCTACGGCCAGACCGTTTACAGCCAGATTTTTGGGAAAAGCTCAAGCCCAATTTGGTTGAAGCTGGATCAGCAAAGATTAATGGAAAAGATGTAGATATGTTCACCAGCGATGGCTTACATGTTGGCCTAGAGTACCGTGAAGAAGAGGAGCGATATGGGCTGTTTTTGGCAGATTCTGCCAGCGAACTTGAATCCCGTATGTCAAGTGATTTCTCTCGCCGAGGTATCGGTTAGCGAAGCATAACAAACATTTACAATTGTTGTATCTGTTGACGTTGGTAAATATAATTCTGATCTTGTTAAGCCAATGGCCTAACATAAAAAGAATAACTTTAGACTAAGACGTCTTACTCAAGAGCATTTTATGTTCCTTGGGTGAGGCGTTTTTCTTTGAAAATTTCAATCTGTACAGATTTTAAAGGAGAGGTTTAATCCATGAGCGGAAACGCAGCCCGTCTAAACGCCATCGCAAGTGTGGCGAGCTATGAACTGCCAGAGCCAATTGGCTATGAGGAGATTCCTAGCGGAGATTTATTTGCAATTAATGCATTCACCTTCGATAAAATGAAGGAAGCTTTGCCAAAAGCAGCATACAAGTCTTTGATGAAAACGGTTCAAAACGGAGAACCACTTGATCCATCAACGGCTGATGCTGTGGCTTCAGCCATGAAAACATGGGCGATGGAGCGTGGTGCTACCCACTTTGGCCACATTTTCTACCCATTGACCGGTTACACTGCAGAGAAAAATGACGCGTTCTTTGACCCGGATTACATGGGCGGTGTCATATCTGAATTCACTGGTGCATCCTTGATGCAGCAAGAGCCAGACGGTTCTTCATTCCCATCAGGCGGTATCCGCCAAACCCATGAAGCGCGTGGCTACACCCAGTGGGATGTTACTAGCCCAGCTTACTTGGTAGAGAACCAGAATGGCTTAACCTTAACTATTCCATCGGCTTTTGTGTCATGGTCGGGCATGGCTACGGACAAGAAGACACCGCTTTTGCGTTCAATGAAAGCGCTAAATGAGCAGGCTCAGCGGGTATTGAAGGCACTAGGTTATGAAGAGGTAGGCTATGTCACTTCAACTGCTGGTGCGGAGCAAGAGTACTTCTTGATTGATCGCAACTTCTATCTTTCTCGTCCTGACCTTTTGAATGCTGGCCGCACCTTATTTGGGGCCGCATCACCAAAGGGACAAGAGTTTGATGACCACTACTTTGGGGCAATCAATGAGCGCGTTCAGGCATTTATGTACGACTTTGAGCGTGAACTCTACAAAGTGGGTGTGCCTGTTAAAACTCGCCATAATGAGGTTGCTCCCGGCCAGTATGAAGTTGCACCTGTATTCGAAAGTGCAAATGCTGCGGCCGATCATCAGCAGATCATCATGACTATTTTGCAGCGCGTTGCTGTCAAATATGGCTTTGCATGCCTCATCCACGAAAAACCATTTGCAGGTGTGAACGGTTCTGGTAAGCATGTAAACATGTCTTTGGGTAACTCAACTCAAGGTAACTTGCTTGAGCCGGGTGCAGAGCCACACAAAAACAAACAGTTCTTGGTCTTCACCGCGGCGTTCATCCGTGCGGTTCATACCTATGCGCCACTGCTCCGCGCTGCGATTGCATCTGCCAGCAACGATCATCGTTTAGGGGCAAACGAAGCACCTCCTGCGATTATCTCTATTTTCTTAGGTGAGCAGTTGAACGATGTGTTTCAGCAAATCTTAAAAGATGGTGAGGCTACAGCTTCACTACCAATTGGTGAGATGAGTTTGGGCTCAGACGTGTTGCCAAGCATGTATATCCATGCTGGAGACCGTAACCGCACCAGCCCATTTGCTTTTACCGGTAACAAGTTTGAGTTCCGCGCGGTAGGCTCTAGCCAGTCAATTTCTGGCCCTGTGACTGTGGTTAACACAATTTTGGCTGAATCATTGGACTACTTTGCTACCCAGCTTGAAGGGGCTAGCGATGTAGATTCCGCGATCAACAGCATCTTGGCGTCAACAATGGAAAGCCATCACGCGATCATATTCAACGGTGATGGTTACTCTGACGAGTGGCATCAAGAAGCTGAGTCACGTGGTTTACCTAACCTGCGCACAACGGCTGATGCTTTGCCAGCTTACTTGGCTGAATCTGCCACCGAGCTATTCGATAAATACAGCGTTTACAATGAAACTGAGCTGCATGCGGTTTATGAGGTAGCTCTCGAGCAGTACAACATGGCTGTCAATGTTGAAGCGAACTTGGTGCTGGAGATGGGTAAAACCATGATCTACCCTGCGGCCGTCCGTTATCAAAGTGAATTGGCTGCTGCAGCCGCAAACTTATCAGCCGCTGGTATTGAGCCAGACACTGAATTGCTTCAAATGATCACGGGTAAAATTGGCGAACTTAAAGCTGCCCTCCTTGCGCTAGATGCAGCTCACCAAGAAGAAGCTGAAGATGGTGCTGCTGAGTCGTTTCACAACAAAGATGTTGTGTTGCCAGCAATGTTGGCTGTACGTGAAGTAGCGGACTTTCTTGAAGGGTATGTGGCAGATGACTTGTGGCCACTACCAACCTACCAAGAAATGTTGTTCATGCGTTAAGCTGAAACACGTTTTACTTTAGATTAGACTAAAGCCCCTAGCCAGAAAGCTAGGGGCTTTTTTGTTTGGAAGCGAAAACTTTTACTGAAGCATTTTACTGCGCAGCATTTCGACGGCATCTTTTGAAAGATCCCCTTGATGAATTAAGTAAGATTCTACCCCCCCGTAGTTTTTATCAAGATGATTAAGGGCATCTGTCATCCATTTGGGATTTGCAGAGAACAACGGCCGGAGCTGGTCAGGCGGGATGCCAAACCGCTCGATGGTTGGAGCACTTGTAGACATGAAATCGTCGAAAAGCGCGTCTGATGCTAAATTGCTGAGGGTGTAGTCCGCAATAATGGTTGCTCTGGGCACACCCAGCAAACTTAAAATCATGGCGGCCGTTAATCCAGCTCTGTCTTTCCCGGCTGTGCAGTGAAACATAGCAGGCATGCTGTTCGCCACGAGCTCAATGATCTGACCAAAGCGCTTCGGACGTTCGTCAAGCATACGAATGTAGCCTGCCCCCAATTGATCCCCCAGCGATGCTCGATTAAATAGCAGTTTAGGAAAAATGGCTGAAAGTTGATCTTCTTCATAAATTGAAGTCTGCATGTACGTTGCCCCATCTGGAACACGATCAGGTAGCTCAGTACGCTCTCGAAGACTGCGCAAGTCACAGACCAGTGACAAATTGTGCTTACTTAAAATTTGCAGCGATTCATCTGTTGCTCCACCAAGATGCCCCGTTCTGTAGATGTTTCCCCATTTTGTTAGGCTGCCATCTTTTGTAGAATATCCTCCTAAATCTCTTAGGTTAATAACCCCTGGGAGTGGCCACATGCGCGTCGCACACTCAACGGCTGAGCTGTCTTTGAAATGAATCGCGTAGATTTGTCGGTTGAGTTTGTCAGGCTGGCAATCTGTATAGGTTGTCTCACCTTTTAAGTAGCCCAAAAGGACATCTTCTTTTGTAGCTGGAGTTCTACGACTAAGATGAGTTGCCTCTTCACGCGTCCATGACAAGTTTATAGCTTCTTCAGGGGTACGAGTAGCCTTTGCAACTAGTCTTTTAGGCTCAAGAATGAATGAGAGCGGGTCTTGAAACTGAATACCACGGCCTCCTCTCACAACAAAATATCTTAGAGTTCCCAGAATTAAAACAACAATGATTAAGATGGTAATTGCTATGGTCCCAAGCATGAGCACCAGTTTACCATCTCCCTTAACTTTATCGGTAAAAACAAACAGTTTGATCATTTAAATTATACGTTTTGCATTTTAAATTATTGAAAGCTTGAAAATATCTACGATGTGCTAATAGATAATTCGCTAAATTGTGGAAACAATTGAGTGCCAATCACGTAGTGAAAGGCCCAGAGTAAAAATATTCAGCAGGATTTATTTTATGGCTAATCGAGCATTTTTTGACGGAATGATTTTTGACGAGCAAGATAATCTCGTCAGTGTGAAATACGTGGGGAGTGAGGCGCAGTATGTTGTGGATGATGACGGATTTCTGCGTCACATTGATGCAGATGTTGTTGATCGGCAGGTTTTAGCGATGTTTATCGATCAGCTAAAAGGGCATCAGGATATTGCGGTGGATCAGGCGATGGGCTTTTTGGGTAAAGATGATTTGTTCACAAAGGCTGCACTTGATGAATCGATCAAGAATGTGTCTCCAGAACAAATTCTTGCGCAGGGCATGCCGGAGCAGGCACGGCATATGCTAGCTATGATGGGGCTGCGCATTACGATTAATGTGCATGGGGAAATCGTGGACATTAATGCACCGGCAGCACCAGATGTTGATGGTGATATGTAAGCATGCAGGACCACGCGATTTTGTTAAGCGATTCGTCTCTTTAGTTGGAACGGGTAAGGGTTTGCATTAGTAAGCACCACGGCCGAAAAGTGCGTAGGGTACCGTTTGAATTAGTATCCTCAAGTCAAAGCTCAGGGACCAATTTTCGATGTAGTAAATGTCGAGTAGCGCCTGTTCATCAAATGTTAGGTCAGACCGGCCGCTTACCTGCCATAATCCTGTAATACCACCGCGCATAAGGAGCCTCTGCTTGTGCCAAGCCTCGTATTGTTCAACTTCCTCACGAATAGGCGGTCTAGGGCCAACAAGGCTCATATCCCCCTTGATTACATTGAATAACTGAGGGAGTTCATCTAGGCTCCAGCGTCGAATAATGCGGCCTACGCGGGTTAAGCGCGGATCTTCTCTAATTTTAAAAATGGGGCCTTCCCGTTCATTCATCTCTTCTAGGGCCGCTTTTGCGTTATCTGCTCCCACCACCATTGAGCGAAATTTGTACATGACAAAATCACGGCCGCCCTGTCCTACTCGTTTGGCCCGGTAAATTACAGGGCCGGGAGAATCTATTCGGATGGCAATTGCAATAAATAGACACACAATTGATGCAGGGATCAGCAAAACTAGGGCTACAGTT
>JBCCSO010000050.1:0-14927 GCA_039199965.1 Chloroflexota bacterium
CGCACCGTGAATCAATACTACGGGATGTTCATCAGGGTAAACGGCCGTCAAAATTTCTTTCAAATCACTGGCGACTATCCGACTGTAAACCTGCCCCAGCAGAAGAGGAAAATCAGGATTCACCCGTGGATAATCCATCAGCGCCACGTCAATCGCGTCGTGAACCTGTAAGCCTTCCATCCCATCAATGCCAGCGGCCGTCAAACAAGGTTCAACAAAACTTAAGCCTGCAATAAAGTTAAGTTGAACATTTTTCTCAGATGCGGCTTCCTGCAGGCGCAAAACTGTAGATTCTCCCACGTGTGGATGGCCCGGAACAGCGTAAACCACTTCTCTTTGCTTTCCCAGCTCAATCAATTCACTAACAATCGTGCTATAGACCTGCTCAAAATCAGACGCCCGCTCATAAATGTGGTCAAAGCTGTGCTTGGTTAGAGCACCGGGCAGGTCGTCCACGGCCGGATGTCGGGCCGTGCGGAGCCAAATCTCGTCCGCACCAATTAGAGCCTCCCAAGCTTCTCGCGTCACGAGCCGACCGTCGCCCGGTCCCAGACCTACAACTGTAATACTCATAAAAGATAAGGATGTAGGATAGGAGATCAGGAAGTGTTTACCGTCCTTATTTGCAATCCTAATCTATAAATGCAAAAAGGCGGGTCTTACCCCACCTTTTCGATTAAGCTATTTATGCAACATACTCCAAACGGCGTATGCAACTTGCTTTAACGCTTGGTGTAAGTTGGAGCCTTGCGCGCACGTTTCAAGCCTGGCTTCTTGCGCTCTTTAACACGTGGGTCACGGCTAAGATGGCTACCTTCACGCAATTGACCGCGAAGTTCTTCGTCATACTTGACCAAAGCGCGTGCCAAGCCTAAACGAACTGCATCCGTTTGGCCTGTAACACCACCGCCCATAACAAGGACAGTGACATCCATTTTGCCCAGCATGTCTAGGTCAACCAAAGGGCTGCTCAACGTATCGAAGTCACCCAAGCGGTTGAAATAATCTTTCACATCTTTACCGTTGACGATAAAGCTGCCGTTTCCTTTGTTTTCAGGATAAATGCGCACGCGAGCAGAAGAGCGTTTGCGACGGCCGATTCCTTCAATATATTTTCCAAAATCTAGATCTTGCATGATTGTTCTCCTACAGCTCTAAAACCTCAGGCTGTTGCGCCTGATGTTTGTGCTCTGGCCCTTCAAACACTTTAAGCTTTGTCAACATTTGGCGACCCAAAACATTTTTGGGCAACATGCCCTTGACCGCCATTTTAATTGGACGGGTAGGATGCTTTTGCAGCATGTCCTTTAGCTTCGTTTCTGTTAGACCGCCCGGATATTGTGAATGGCGATAGTAAACTTTTTGGTCTAAGCGACGGCCAGTAACAGCAATCTTTTCAGCGTTGATGACTACAACAAAGTCACCCGCGTCTACGTTGGGAGCATAGGTTGGTTTATGCTTCCCTTTTAATACCTGCGCAATCTCAGAAGCCAAGCGACCAAGTGTTTTGTCAGTTGCATCAACCAACCACCACTTACGCTCGATTTCTGCCGGTTTAGTTACAAATGTTTTCATGATTAATTCTTTACTAACCCTATATCAGTATGTGACTGAAACGAGATACAGCCCCCAAGCCGGTGCTACCGCTGCTGATTGTCTGCGGTCAGCTAGATCAACTGCTTCGGCAAACCGATCAACCGACCAACTGCCATCACCCACTAGCTTTAGTGACCCCACAATGCTGCGCACCATTCGGTACAAAAAAGCGTTGGCTTGAATAAAAAAGACAACTTTGTCATTTTCTTGTGACCATTCGGCCGCAAAAATTTCCCGCACCGTGTCATTACCCTGCGGTGGCGTGCCAAACGTTGCAAAATCTTTCTTTCCAATCAGGTGAGCTGCTGCCAAGTTCATCATCTCTAAGTTCAGCGGCTTGAACACTTGCCAAGCGCGTTCTCTGCTGAGCGGACGTCTTGCACTATTATCACACATTTCAATGTGATAGTTGTATGCACGCCGCTGGGCATCAAATCTTGGATGGAATTCTGAGTGGATTGGCTCGACTTCTCTTACAGCTACATCCCAAGGTAGATGGGTATTTACCGCCAGTAACAACTTTGAGATGTCATGCTTCCAAGTTAGGTCAAACGCTATGACCTGACCTGTCGCATGAACCCCGCTGTCCGTCCGGCCGGCTGCTAATAGAGGGATAAAGCCTTGCCCCAGCTTACTAAGAGCTGTCTCTAGTTCACCTTGAACAGTTCTAAACTCGTCTGCTTGCCGCTGAAAACCTGCAAAATCGGTTCCATCATATTCAATAATGGCGCGGTAGCGCTGAGTCCCGTTCATGTCTGATATACGGTTTTTAATGTTCTGGAAAAAGAATATTCGGACCTACCGATTATTCTCCATCCTCTCCTTCATCGTCTGAAACCAACTGCACCATTGCCATTTTGGCGTTGTCACCAGAGCGTGGCGGCAGTTTAATCATGCGGGTGTAACCACCCGGCCGATCTGCATACGCAGGAGCAATTTCATCAAACAACTTCTGCAAAACATCGATTTCAACATACTCGAAATCTTCTTCGATTGTACGGAAACGATAGATGCGAGAAGAAACAAGACGTCGAGCATTAACCGCTGCGATGTCGCCTTTTGCCAAACCTCGTTTGGCGATCGTAATAATACGTTCCGCTACCGGCCGGATCATGCGAGCTTTTGCCTCTGTTGTCACAATTTCACCATGTGCAAACAGATCAGCTACCATATTCCGACGCAGCGCCTTACGATGACCGGAGTCGCGATTAAGCTTCCGGCCACTTCTACGATGACGCATAATCTATTGTCCTGACAGCCGTGGCCGCTTATTCAAAAACGCTTGAATAAACCTACCACCTAATCAGACGGCCCTTAGCTGCCGGGAGCAGCCGCCTGTCCATCCTCACCAAGGAAACCTTTCATGATTAGTTGATCTTTCAACTCATCCAAAGATTTTTCTCCGAAGTTACGGATGGCCAACATTGTCTCTTCACCCCGCTCAAGCATCTCAAGCATTTCACCAACTTTGGTAATGCCCGTACGTTTGAGTGAGTTGAATACGCGCACGCTCAAGTCAAGATGCTCGATCGGCGTGTCATACCATTCATTTGGAATTGCACCTTCTTCTTCTTCTGGCTCTTCTTCTTGAATCAGTGATTCTTCACTAACTCCGGCCAAAGGACGAAGTTGCTGCATTAAAATTTGAGCCGCATGGGCCAAAGTTTCTTCCGGCCGAACTGAACCATCAGTCCAGATCTCCATAATCAGCATGTCATAGTCAGCAGCCTGACCATAACGAGTCTTGATAACGTCGAAGGCCACACGGGTAACTGGGCTGTAAATAGCGTCCACTGGCAGTTCACCAATTGGCAAACGCCCGCGCTTCTCAGCTGGAGAATATCCGCGACCAGTATCAACCGTCATTTCGATTTCGAGGAACGCGTCATCTGAATCAACGGTAAACAAGTAAAGATCAGGATTCACAACCTCAACATCAGCTGGAACCATCAAGTCTGCGGCCGTAACCGTGCCTGCACCGTGTACTTCCAATCGCATCCGTGCGCTCTCAACTTCGAACAATTTCAAACGAATTTGTTTCACGTTGAGAATGAGCTGCATCATGTCCTCACGAACATTGGGGATAGCCGAAAACTCGTGAGCCACATCTGACACACGAATTGAGCTGACGGCAGCCCCCGGCAGCGAAGACAACAACACGCGACGCAGAGCGTTACCAACAGTTGTGCCATAGCCCGGTTCAACAGGGCCAATATTAAATTTTCCATACTGCTGAGTGATAGCAGTGCTTTCGATTTTAGGTAAAACTAGGTTATTAATAGCCAATTTCAATACCTCCCATATCAATTGCGGGAACGATCCGTTCTGCAGGATCAAAAACATCTTCAGAAATTGTGAGGTGCTTCTTCACGCAATTCCCTCGGTACACGAAAAGTTTTTAAAGAAAAACGAGTATAGGCTCCTTTTTCCACACGCCGGCAGTTAAACTCGGCGTTTTTTCGGGGGGCGGCACCCATTGTGCGGTACAGGGGTGATGTCAGAAATCGACTTAACCTTAATCCCTGAAGCTTGCACCGCGCGGATGGCTGATTCACGGCCAGGGCCGGGGCCCTTTACAATAACGTCAGCTTCAATCATGCCGTTGTCTTTGGCAACATTGGCAGCGTTACGAGCAGCTAGGCCCGCAGCATATGGAGTACTTTTGCGCGAACCACGGAATCCGGTATTGCCAGCACTTGACCAGCAAATAGTGTTTCCATTAGTGTCCGTAAAAGTCACGATCGTATTGTTAAATGTAGCATAAACGTGTACCTGCCCTTGAGGTACAACTTTTCTTGCTCTTTTGCGATTTGTCTGGGCCTGTCTTCTACGAGCCATATTTAAATTATCCTATACGTGGCTAACCGTATCACCTTATAGGCCAAATCAAGTTTGCCAGATCAAATGATATTTGATCTGAGCTGTACCTGTTCAGCTCAGTATGATACGGTTCCCAATTCGAAAATTACTTACCAGCACGACGTCCACGACCAGCAACAGTTTTCTTTGGTCCTTTCATCGTACGTGCATTTGTTTTTGTGCGTTGTCCCCGAACAGGTAGACGGCGACGATGACGTAATCCACGATAGCTACCGATTTCCATCAAACGCTTGATGTTTAGGTTTACTTCGTTACGCAAGTCACCTTCGACCTTGTAGTCAGCATCAACAATGCGACGTAGCGTCGTAAGTTCTGATTCAGTCAGATCTTTTACACGACGTTCCTGTTCGATCTCGGCTTTTGCCAAAATATTTTTGCTACTGGTCAAACCAATACCGTAAATATAGGTCAGACTTATCACAACCCGCTTGTCGTTTGGGATGTCTACACCAGCTATACGAGCCATTTTCTAACCTACCCTTGTCTTTGCTTGCAGCGAGGATTCTCGCAAATCACTCGAACTACACGTCTACGCTTAACAATTTTACACTTTGGACAGCGCTTTTTTACTGAAGCAGATACTTTCATCTAGTTTTCCTTTACAAATACAATTCAATAGTTTTACGTCGACCCATAATTGTACTTGTTCCGTTAGCTTTTGTCAGCTTTATTTTCCACTTATTATGGAAACCAAATCATTTTGAACTTCATCAACCGGTCGGTCACCATCAACTTTGACAACCAACCCTTTCTCACTGTAATAATCTAGAAGAGGAGCAGTAGATTCATGGTAAACCTTCATTCGATTGCGAATGGTTTCCTCGTTGTCATCTGCACGTCCTTCAATTTCAGCACGTTTTAGTAAACGTGCAATCAAGACCTCTTCCTCAACATACACAAACGGAACCACACTTATCGAACCGTTCAATTCACTAAGTAGAGAATCAAGCGCATCCGCTTGTGCCGGTGATCGCGGGAAGCCATCTAAGATTGCACCGTTAGCGCAATCTTCTTGTTCCAAGCGATCTTTGACCATGGCCACGGTGACTTCATCTGGGACCAAGTCCCCTTTGTCCATATATGATTTTGCCAACTGACCAAGTTCCGTATTGTTTTTTAAATTTGCACGGAACAAATCACCTGTCGCAACTTGGGGAAGTCTCAATTTTTCTTGCAACAGTTTAGCTTGTGTTCCCTTCCCAGCTCCGGGAGCACCCATAAGTACCACGAAAGTTTTCATTGAAATAGCTTCCTTTCCTAACCTTCGTAACTTCGCATCACCATCTGAGCTTCAATCTGGCGCATTGTGTCGATAATAACACCCACAATAATGATCATACCTGAACCACTGATGATTAGGGCACTCTGACTCAGTCCACTGATTCCCACAGCCCATGCAATGTATGCCATTACACCGGGTAAAATCGCGACCAGTCCCAAATAAACTGCCCCAACGAAGGTAATTCGACTAACAACCTTGTTGATATACTCGTCCGTACGTTTACCTTTATCGCCTGGCTTGATACCCGGAATGAAACCACCACGCTGGTGAAGCGAGCGACCCATCTTCTGCTGCTGCATCATCACATTTGTGTAGAAGAAGGTAAAAGCAGCAACCAAGAAGAAAGTCAGCAGCCAATAAACAGCCGGTGCCCAACGATAGACTTCAATATCCGCACCGGGATTAAAAC
This sequence comes from Chloroflexota bacterium, assembly GCA_039199965.1. GTDB lineage: Bacteria > Chloroflexota > Anaerolineae > Promineifilales > Promineifilaceae > WTJY01. Next base: position 6,168 of record JBCCSO010000050.1, read on the forward strand.
CTTGGGCCACTGCCCGTGCCATTCTAATACCTACGCCGTCTCCATCAGATGGTGGCGCGGCGGGTATAAAGAAACTTGCAATCAATGATGGGAATGTCATGATTGAAGTTGCAAAGATGATGGGGATCATACCTGCAGTATTTACTTTTACTGGTAGATGTGTGCTTTGCCCTTGATAAACTTTGCTGCCACGTATCCGACGACTATATCTAACTGGTATTCGTCGCTCACCTTCTTGAACATAAACGATAACCAACACGGTCGCGACGGTCAAAACAATGAATGCAACAAATGAAATGATACGGTCACCAACTGCATTCTCCGTAGAAATCAACATGTTCAACAGGTTAGCCGGCACTAAGGCAGCAATGCCACCGAAGATAATCAATGATATACCCTGTCCAACACCGTTTTCTGTAATCTGTTCACCCAGCCAGATCGCAAACATGGTTCCAGCCGTCATTGAGAGCAATGTTACTAAAGTTGGGACGATGTTTGAGGCGTCTGAGAAACCAAAGTTAGGCATAATCTGCTCAAGAGCACCCGCGCCACCAAATTGCAAACCGACCAAGTTGATCTGACCAATGGCCTGAATCAACGCCAGAGGCACAGTCAAATAATAAGTAATGCGATTAATTCGATTCCGACCAGACTCGCCTTCCTGAGAGAGTTCTTCCAAGTAAGGGATAACCGGGGTGAGCAGCTGCATAATAATCGAAGCAGTAATGTACGGATACACACCCATCGACAATACGGAGAAATTACCAACAGCACCACCGGAAAGTAGATTCAAAACACCCAGCAGACCTTCAAGGCCCGCACCGCCCTCGGTAAATGCTAACCACTGATTTACATCTACACCGGGAACCGGGATATTTGCCGTCAAACGATAGATCACCATCATCAATACGGTAAACAGAATTTTCCGGCGAATGTCTTCTACTTGAAACGCTGCTCTTACAGATTCAAACATCTACATTGCTCCTTAAGATGCAAGAGGAATGATTTCTACCGTTCCACCAGCTTTCTCAATTTTTTCTTGGGCTGATTTTGAAACCCGGTAAGCTTTTACAGTCAAAGCAACGTTCACATCACCATCGCCTAATATTACGTAAGGGTCAGTTAGTTTTTTCAACAAACCTAATCCCTGTAAATATTCAGGTGACACTTCGGTACCAGCTTCAGCGTTGACTTCTGCAAACAAGCCAACGTTAATAGCTTTGTAGTAAACCTTTCGATTATTTGTAAAACCTCGTTTGAACGGCAGGCGACGAGCTAGTGGTAACTGACCACCTTCAAAATAAAGCCCTTTACCACCGCCACTGCGAGCGCCTTGTCCTTTCGTACCACGGCCGGCCGTTTTACCTTGGCCGGCTGCAATACCGCGACCCACTCGCTTGCGCTTCTTTTTGCTGCCGTCATCAGGGCGCAGATCGTGTAATTTCATTATGAAACCTCTTCGACTTTAACTAAGTGTCTTACCTTGCGAACCATACCACGGATCACAGGGGTATCATCGTGTTCAACCGAGTGATTCAGTTTGCGCAATCCCAGCGCACGAATGGTTGCACCTTGCCCTTTCTCGTATCCGATGGCACTTTTCTTGTATGTAATACGTAATTTATTAGCCATTTTAACGACTCCAGAACGGGCTAACGTCAGCGGGCTCTTTTCCGCGGACGGTAGCTTCCTCATGAATATATTTCATCTGGTGCAGGCCATCAATGGTCGCTCTAATTACGTTAAGGGTATTGTCACTACCCAAAGACTTGGAAAGAATGTCTTTATAACCAGCTGCCTCAATAACGGCACGCACACCACCACCAGCGATAACACCTGTTCCGGGAGAAGCTGGTTTGAGCATGACGCGAGCGGCGCCGTGCTTACCAACAACTTCATGAGGAACAGTGGTCCCCACCATAGAGACTTGCGCCATGCTCCGTTTGGCAATTTCAATCGCTTTACGAATTGCATCCGGCACTGTGCGAGCTTTACCAATTCCCATTCCTACGTTGCCTTTGTTGTCACCAACAACAACGGTTACACGGAAAGCGAAACGACGGCCACCTTTGATAACTTTTGCTACACGAGCAATATCGATGATTCTTTCATCAAATTCCGGTTGCTGTGGGCCATCCCCACGATTCCGGTTACCACGATTATTGTTTCGATTTTGTCCCATTTGATGAAATCCTCACTAAAACTTGAGTCCGCCTTCACGCGCTGCTTCAGCTAGCGCTTGAACACGGCCGTGATAGCGGAAACCGCCACGGTCAAATACCACTGCTGAAACACCTGCAGCTTTTGCTCTTTCCGCGATTGCTGTACCAACAGCTTTCGCTTGATCTACTTTTGATTTGTCGCCAACATCACCTGATAAGGCTTTGTCAATGGTCGAAGCTGATGCCAATGTTACACCAGCCTCATCATCAATAACTTGTGCATAAATGTGTCCAACAGAACGGAATACGCTCAAGCGTGGGCGGTCAGCGGTACCTGACAAATTGCGTCGCATACGATAGTGGCGACGTTTACGTGCTTTTGCTGATCCTACTGCCATTTTACACCTTACCTGCCTTGCCGGCTTTACGACGGACGTACTCACCCATATAACGAATACCTTTCCCTTTGTAGGGCTCTGGCGGCCGCACCTTCCGGATTTTGGCACTTACTTCCCCAACAATCTGCTTGTCAATACCGGTCACGATAATAGTGCGACCGCGATCTTCGACTGCAAATTTAATGTTTGAGCCATCCGGTGCACTAACTTCAACAGGGTGAGAATAACCAACGTGTAACACTAGATTGGTCCCGCTCATCTCAGCACGGTATCCAACACCCTGTACATCTAGTTTTTTCTCAAAGCCTTCGCTAACTCCAACAATCATGTTGTTCAACAATGCACGGGTCAAACCATGAATGGCTCTGTGCTGACGCGAGTCCGTAGGCCGAATTACAGTTAACACACCGTCTTCGTTACCAAAGCCCATGTCTCGGTTAAACCGATTTGTTAAAGAGCCTTTTGACCCTTTGACGGTGACTTCGCTACCCTGAATATCAATTGTTACGCCTTTTGGTAGCGTAATTGGCATTTTACCAATACGTGACATCTCGGGTTACCAGACCTCGCACAGTACCTCGCCACCGACTCCTTCGCGGCGCGCACTGCGTCCTGTCATTACACCTTTAGAAGTTGTAACGATTGAAATACCCATACCACTTAATACCCATGGGATTTCAGATTTTCCAACATAAATACGCCGGCCAGGTTTACTCACACGCTGCAGGTCAGTAATTACCGCACGGCGCGTCTTCTTATCGCCAACATATTTCAAGGTAATTTGCAAAATTGATGCTGGTTTTGAATCAACAATTTCAAAATCTGCAATATACCCTTCATCTTGCAATACTCTTGCAATCGCCACCTTCACTTTTGAGGTTGGCATCGAAACTGATTTGTGACCGCGCTGTAAGGCATTCCGGATGCGGGTCAGCATATCAGCAATGGGATCACTCATTGACATGGGATATCTCCTTTACCAGCTTGACTTAACCAATCCAGGGATATTTCCCTTTAGCGCTTCTTCACGCAGACAGATTCGGCACAGGCCGAATCGACGGTAGTAACCACGTGGGCGGCCGCACATAGTGCATCGGTTGCGTACGCGAGTTTTGTACTTCCGCTTTGATTCGCGGGCGATTATTGATTTTTTAGCCATATGATTTTTCTATCTCCCGTCTAATCCTTTTTAAAAGGCATATTCAAGAGGGCAAGCAAACGACGCGCTTCCTCATCTGTATTAGCAGATGTGACAACACTGACACTTAGACCACGAATCTTGTCGATTTTGTCATAATCGATCTCCGGAAAAATGAGCTGTTCCGGTAGGCCAAGCGTGTAGTTTCCGCGGCCATCAAAAGAGTCTGCTGAAACACCTTGAAAGTCACGGGTACGGGGAAGAGCCAAATGAATGAGTCGTTGAAGAAACGACCACATCTTTACACTTCGCAATGTCACCTTAATACCAATAACACGGCCCTCACGCAGCTTGAATCCGGCAATGGACTTGCGCGCTTTATTCAACACCGGTTTCTGACCAGTGATTTGCTGGATATCGTTTACAGCAGCATCAACCGCTTTTGAATTATCCAGCGCTTCACCAAGCCCAACATTGATGACAACTTTTTCAATTTTAGGGACTTGGTTAATGTTTGTATAACCGAACTCCGTCATGAGAGCTGGCACAACATCTTCTTTATATTGTTCTTTAATTGGTTTGAACATTTTTTGTACTCCAGCCAGATGCCTATACATCTGGTGCCGAGCCTGTACCTAATGACCTAAATTAAAGGTCTTTCCCGCTCTTTTTGGAAAAGCGGACAGGCTTGCCATCTTCATCGCGACGAATACCTACACGGGTAGGTTCACCCGTGTGTGGACAAACCAACATAACATTTGACACATCAATTGGTGCTTCAAATTCAACAATTCCACCTTGAACCTGAGAGCGACCAGCTTGACGTGGTTTTTGATGTTTTGTGCGTCTGTTAACGCCAGAAACAACAATTCGGTTTTGACGAGCCAACACTTGCGTTATCTCGCCCTGTGTGCCTTTGTCGTTACCTGCGATAACAATGACGGTATCACCTTGTTTTAAACGCATGATTTCACCTGTTTAAAGCACTTCCGGTGCGAGTGAAAGAATTCGGTTATACCCTCTTTCGCGCAATTCCCGTGCAACAGGTCCGAAGATCCGAGTCCCAACTGGGTTTTTGCTTTCTGGGTCAACAATCACGGCAGCGTTGTCATCAAAACGGATGTAACTGCCATCTTTACGACGATATTCTTTCTTAGAACGAACGATCACGGCGCGCACAATAGTGCTTTTTTTCACATTACCGTGTGGTGCAGCTTTTTTCACAGTAGCTACAACCAAGTCACCAACATGCCCATAGTAGCGTTTTGAACCACCAAGAACTTTGATCACAAGCAACTCTTTTGCACCTGAGTTGTCGGCAACGTGTACTCGACTTTCTACTTGAATCATGATAATCCTCTAACTACTGTGAACTGTTTCTAAAGCCCAGCGTTTGTGACGGCTAATCGGCATCGACTCGATAATCGTGACGCGATCACCTTCTTGGCAAACGTTTTCTTCATCATGGGCTTTGTACTTCTTAACAATCGTGATCACCTTCCCATAAAGCGGGTGACGTTTTGTGGTTTCAACCGCGACAACAATCGTTTTATCCATTTTATTGCTGGTCACGGTTCCGGTTAGCTTTTTCTTATTCTCTTGCATTATGCCACCTCAAAACTGTCTACTTTTTGGATAGGTAGAATCAGGTCTCTTTGACGGCGAGTACGGCGACGTTTCTTGTTAAGATCAACCTGAGCAGTAGCCAATTCTTTACTACCATCAAGAAGAGTCACCTGCCATACACCGTCTTCGTATGCGTAGCGAGCCTCACTAGTCCAGTCTTTGCCTTCAAGAACTGAAGCAATTTCTGGAATCTTGGCGGCTTCTTCAACGGCCCAATTGCGCTTTTGGAGGACTTCGCTCAACTGAGCGATTTCACGCCTTACTGTTTTTATACGAGCAGTGTTTTCCAATGCACCAGTTGCTTTTTGAAAGCGCAGGTTGAAAAGTTCTTCACGGGCTTCTTCTAACGCTTCTGCAATCTCTTCATTGTTTAGCTCGCGTAGTTCAACAATATTTGCCATCGTTTTATCCTTCCCTCGAAATAATTTGAGTCCGGACAGGCAGCTTGTAGCTTGCTAAGCGCAAAGCCTCACGAGCAACTTCTTCAGGAACGTCAGCTACTTCAAACATAACACGGCCGGGTTTTACAACAGAAACCCAACGGTCAACTGAACCTTTACCTTTACCCATGCGGGTTTCGGCCGCGCGTGCAGTTACTGGCTTGTCCGGGAAAATACGAATCCAATAACGGCCACGACGCTTCATATGACGTACAACCGCTCTACGCATAGACTCAATCTGGCGTGAGCTGACCCAGCCTGCAGATGTTGCCTGCAAACCATACTCACCATTGAGAAGCGTCGTGCCGCCTTTGGCCATACCTTTCATGCGACCGCGGAATTGTTTGCGGTGCTTCACACGTTTTGGCATTAACATTGCCTAATCTCCTTAAACTGGTAGTTAGCGGGTCAAGCTGCGCTTGACCTTGGACCAAACTACGTTTGGTCTGGGCATTGCTGGCCCAGAAGAATGATTAAAATCATTCTTCTAAGGTCAAACTTCGTTTGACCCCTCTTTCCAATTACTCAGCAGCCACAGCAGTTTTCTGTGGTAATACTTCACCTTTGTAAATCCAAACTTTTACACCGATTCGGCCATAAGTAGTTAAAGCTTCAGCAGTGCCATAGTCGATGTCAGCCCGCAAAGTATTGCGCGGAACTCGGCCGTCGATCAACTTCTCACGACGAGCCATTTCAGAACCGTTCAAACGACCTGCAACTTCAATTCGGATCCCTTGAGCACCAAAACGCATTGCCTGCTGTACAGCACGTTTCATGGCGCGGCTATGAGAGACACGACGCTCAAGCTGATTGACAATACTGTCAGCAACCAGTACAGCATCAATTTCAGGTGTATTAATTTCTTCAATTTCAAGTTTGACTGCTTTGGTGGTCAGTCTGCGCAATTTGCTACGCAATTCCTTAACAGCTGCACCTTTACGGCCGATCATAACGCCCGGCTTAGAAGTGTAAACAATCACCTGAACTTGATTTGGAAAGCGTTCTATGTCGATGCTTGAAATACCAGCACCTTGGGCTTCCTTCTTGATCAAATCACGAATAGCAAAGTCTTCACCAAGCAGTTCACGGTAGCGGCTGCCTTCTGCATACCAACGAGCTTTCCAGTCACGAATAATTTTTAGACGAAATCCATTAGGATGTACTTTACGACCCATATATGTTGCCTCTCTTACTCTTCGTCTTTCTCGGCCAATATAACCGTGATGTGACATTGACGTTTAATAATTTGTTTCCAACGTCCACGGCTTGCAAATCGGCCTCTTTTGAGGCGACGGCCATCATCCACAAAAATTTTATGAACAAACAGATCTTCAGCATCAAGACCAAAGTTTTCTTCAGCATTTGCAATAGCTGAAGCAATCAGTTTATAGACTGGCTCCGCCGCCTTATTTGGCGTAAACCGGAGCTGATCCATAGCTGACTCAGCATCCAAACCGCGAACCGTATCAACGACCAAGCGGGCTTTCTGCGGAGACATGGCTAAATTTTTGTGAATTGCTTTAATTTCAAATAACTCAGCCATTATCTACGCTTCCTTTTCTCTTCTTTGGTGATATGGCCGCGATAAGAACGAGTGGGAGCAAACTCACCCAGCTTATGCCCTACCATATTTTCAGTGATGTACACAGGGACGTGGCGACGGCCGTCATGAACGGCAATCGTGTGTCCCACCATCTGTGGGAAGATGGTGCTGGAACGCGACCAAGTACGAATCACTTGACGCTTTCCGCTTTCATTCATGTCTTCAACCTTTTTCAACAGTTTAAAACTGATAAAAGGTCCTTTTTTAAGTGATCGAGACATTTAAAAAACCTCCACACGGGCTAAACAAAAGTTTAGCAGGTGCCAATTCATCAACGACGTTTCTTAGAACGTCTACGGAAGATATACTGATCTGTCCGTTTGTTTTTGCGCGTTCTGCGCCCCAAAGCAACTTTACCCCAAGGGGTTTTTGGCGCGGCCATACCAATCGGTGACCGACCTTCCCCACCACCATGTGGATGATCATTCGGATTCATGGCTGAACCACGTACACCCGGGCGGATACCACGATGGCGTTTACGTCCAGCTTTACCCAATTTGATGTTGCCATGTTCTAAGTTGCCAACTTGACCAATGGTAGCTAGGCAATCATGAGGTACATAGCGCTCTTCACCTGAAGGAAGACGAAGGGTTACATACAAGTCATGATCTTTCGAAAGAACTTGAGCCGATGTCCCCGCAGCGCGCACCATCTGTCCACCTTTACCGGGTTGGAACTCAATGTTATGAACTTGAGCACCCAAAGGCATGAGCGAGAGTGGCATCGTGTTGCCGGGGCGGATTTCAACTGCGCTTTTGCTGCTCATGATGTTGTCACCAACTTTGAGCCCAATAGGCGCAATGATGTAACGCAACTCTTCATCAGCATATTTAACTAGCGCAATACGAGCTGAACGATTGGGATCGTATTCAATTGATTCGATGGTGCCCTGAACATCAAACTTGTTGCGCTTAAAGTCAATTAGACGATAACGCCTTTTGTGCCCACCACCACGATGGCGGACGGTGATTTTTCCACGATTATTGCGACCTGCACGTTTTGACAGACCTACTGTCAGAGACTTTTCCGGCCGTGTGCGCGTGATCTCTTCAAAAGAGTATCCACTACTATCACGGCGGCCGGGCGAGGTCGGCTTAAATACTTTAACTGCCATAAATCCTCCAGAGGCCTTCAGCCTTCTCCTAGCTTGAACGGAACCATCCCGCTCAATTGGAGAAGAGAACCCCTGCTAATCGTTAAACACCCTCAAACAGTTCAATTGAACCATCTGATAAAGTGACAATTGCTTTCTTGTAAGCAGACTTGCGAGTACGCGTTTGACGCGTGCGTGGGTTACGCCCCAGCTTCGCAGGCATGTTAGCCACACGTACTTTTTCTACCTCTACATCAAAGGCTTTTTCGACAGCCTCTTTGATTTGGATTTTGTTTGCAC
>JBCCSO010000051.1:0-14612 GCA_039199965.1 Chloroflexota bacterium
AATCAATCAATTCGGAAGTCATAAATGGGATCATTTAATTGGCAGGATGAAGAATCAGGGTGGGATGCTGCTGAGCAGAAACAGGACCCCTCTCCAAAAACAATCAGTATAGGTCGCACTCGGTTTGCACCAAGAGGGCTAACAGTGCTGTTTATACTCTTTTTGTTTGGGCTGGTGGGCTTTGCGTGGTGGCAAGTTCAATCTACTGAAACTGAGCTGGATGCTGCTGTCATGGAGAGTTGGCAGATTATTTTAGATAGTGAGGCAAGTGGAGATGGGGAGCTGCTGATTAATCAGCTTTCCGGCCGGGACCTTGATTGGATTCAGATGCAGCAGATGCTTCTGCGTGAAGACAAACTTGTACATCGTGGAGAGCTATTGCCCACTTTGAATGCGGCGCCAGCGTCTGAAGACGCTCTGCAAGCAACTGTAGAGTTTGCCCCCAATCTAGCCGAGGCCGTTCTGACCCATCCTGTTGTTTACAGTGATCCCATCGGCCGTCAGTTTGTCTTAAATCAGGATGAGATTTTTCGTTTGGGTACCGATCGCTGGCTTCTGTCTCCGGCCGAAGCCAGCTACTGGGGAGAGCAGTCTTCAAATGAGAGCTTTTCGTACTCAAAGCGCTTTGCTTACATATCCCCCGAACGCGACGCGGATGTCGTGGCCCAATTCATAGACATATTTGAAGAAAAGCTGGATCAGACATGTTTGGACGGGTTCATCATAGCCTGCCACCAGACAGATACCCCACAGGTTACTCTGCGGTTTGCCCCAACACTGACTGACGCCATACTTGCAGCAGATTTCCAATTCAATGATAGAACCTTTATTCTTCCCTCCCCGTCACTTGTGGGAATGCCAGACAGTGAATTGGCAGCTGAATTACTAGCACAGGCTTATGCCGATGAGTTTTTGGAAGATTACTTGCTAGTACTTTTTCAGGCGAATGATGTAGAAAGCAGCCAGTTTTTGCGAACAGTAACCAACTATGCGCTCCAGCAGTCAGGCGGTGTTAGTCCTTTGACGATTGCAGACTTTAAAGTGGTAGCTGAAGAGCTTAATGACATTGAGGTGGCGTTTAACCAAAATCGCGTTTTGGGCGATGGAACCAACGGATTCCAGCAGTTTATGGACATTCCTGTGCAAACGACTTTCAGAATCATGATGTTTTATCGCATGCAGACGCCCAAACTATCACCTCAAATTATCTTGGATCAATATCTCAGGGTTGCTGAGCAGCCGTTTTTTCCTGAAGTTCTTTTATCACCAAATGAGTGGGATGATTTTAAGCGGTTTGTAGAACTACGCGCGGCTATTGAAAATTAGCTGATACTAGACCTTGGATTAGAGAAAATTGAGCATTATCAATTTGACGAGGAGTCCGGTCGATAATTTGCTCATGGGTTCATTTGACTGGCAGCACGAAGAAGAACAGATTAAAGAAACATTTAAAACCACAGGTGGGGGGGCTGGACGGCCGAATCAGCAAATTCCGTTCAAATGGCTGTGGGTGGTTCTGGCAGTTGTCCTAATTATCAGTGGGATGTTTTATTTGCGGGTTCGGTACGTTGAAAATCAACTGGCCGATGACGTGATTGAGAGCTGGAACATTATTGCCCTAAGTGAAAATACGAATGACGAGGAACTGTTTGCCAATCAATTATTTGGTTCTGACCTACACTGGATTCTCACTCAAAAGTCTATGCTTGAAAAAGAATACGTTCAGGCAAGAGGAGCTCTATTCTTTTTTGAATATTTGGCAGACGATGAACAAAATCAGCCAAATGTCGTGTTTTCCGATGATTTGAGCGAGGCTGTTTTGAGCAGGCCTGTCGCCTACATTGACGCTTGGCAGCGAACAATCAATTTAATTCAAGAGGATGTGTTTCGGAAAGGAGAAGATCGATGGCTGTTAGCACCGCCTGAGGAAAGCTATTGGGGAGCAGAAGATCATTTAGAGATCACGTTTGAGTCAGAAAGGTTTATTTATTCTGCGCCAGAAAAAGATTTAGAGTTAGCACAGGAAATCATTGCTGGATTTGAGCGATCAATTAGCACAATTTGTGAGCAGCATCTGCCCGAAACGTGCCAAAAAAGCCAGCTTGCGAAAGAGAAAATCGTTTTTACTCCCAGAATGAATAACACCCTAATTCATAATCGATATCATTTTGGTTTAACCACTATACTTCCTGCGCCGTCACTAATCGGAACGCCGGAAACAAGCTCAGATGTGAGTATGCTTGTAGACAGCTACGAGCTGGGTTTCTGTAATCAATACATTTGGAAAATATTTGAGAGCCAAGGGCTGGCATTTCATACACAACAAAGCATGTTTCGATTTGCGTTGCTGAGTGTGATTTATGAAGATGTTGGTCTTTATCCAGAACGTGGGGTCGCATTCTATGAATCTGAACTGAATCAATTTGGTATGACTCGGGAAATTTTTGACCAAACAGAAGTTGTGGCTAATCTCGATAGCCTTCAATCTGGTGGAGAATATCAGCCATTTAACGCAATGATATCAATGATTGAATTTCGTCAAGCCCAAACAGGTATGCACTCGCAAGAATTGCTTGACTTTATTGTTGACAATGACACAACCATGATTTCAAAAATGCTGGTTCCGGCCGATGAGTGGGACAATTACTACGCGTTTCTACAAGAGAAAGCTGGGGAAGCTAATTGATAGGGTTTGGTTAGATTCTGCCCATGCTACCCGCCAAACCATATAATCCAGCACGTTCCCCAAAAAGGTGATTAAAAATGAGTAGTTTTGTGATTAAAGGCCGTGTTCCCCTGTCTGGAACCATCACTGCTAGCGGCAATAAAAATGCCGCCCTAAAAGTATTACCCGCATGTATCCTGACTGATCAGCCGATGATCCTGCACAATATTCCAGATATCATCGATGTGCGCGATATGATCGAAATCATGCAAGACTTAGGCGTTTCGTTTGAGTCACTGGGGGAAAATAGCTGGCGCATACACGCGGCCGAAATCAAAAAGACTCAACTGGATACGAGGCTAGCGGCACGGATTCGTGCGTCAATCGTTTTATCTGGACCGATGCTGGCTCGTATGGGATCAATCACCTTACCCCTGCCCGGTGGAGATCGGATCGGGGGTCGGCCGCTTGATACCCACATGCAGGGATTAAACGCACTAGGAGCCAAAACAGAGTTCATCAGCAATTCTCAATTTCATATCAGTGCGGACCCCTTGCTAGGGGCAGGATATCTGCTGCAGGCGCAAGCGAGTGTAACCGCTACAGAAAACACGCTGATGGCGGCCGTTATGGCGAAAGGTGAAACGATTATCGACAACGCAGCTAGCGAACCACACGTGCAGGATCTGTGCAATATGCTGGTTCAGATGGGGGCTAAGATCGAAGGAATTGGCAGTAGCCGACTTAAAATTACCGGTGTGGACTCTCTAAGTGGTACAGAATTTGCTATCGGTGCTGACTTTATGGAAGTTGGCAGCTTTATTGGTGCTGCGGCCGTGACAGGTGGTTCGATCCGTATAGAAAAGGCTAGCCCGCACCAGATGATTATGTCAAAACAGGTGTTTAATAAATTGGGCGTTGATTGGAAAGTTGATGGAGACGCAATTGTGGTGCCATCTGATCAAGAGATGAGCGTGACGCAAACGCTGTCCGGCCGGATATTAGAGATCAAGCCACATCCGTGGCCCGGCTTTCCGGCCGATCTGATGTCTGTGGCAGTGATCCTAGCCAGTCAGTCGAATGGGTCTGTGCTTTTGCACGATTGGATGTATGAAAGCCGATTTTTCTTCACCGACAGCCTTGTATTTATGGGGGCAAGGATCACGTTGTGTGATCCTCATCGCGTTATTATTCAAGGCAAAGCTGATCTTTACGCTAATCCTGCCGGTGTCCCTAGCCCCGACATTCGGGCTGGTATGGCGATGGTTTTGGCCGCATTGTGCGCCAAAGGCACTAGTACAATTCACAATATTTATCAGATCGAGCGGGGATATGAGAATGTCTTGAGTAAACTTCAAGCCATCGGAGCTGATATCGAGCGCATTGAACCTAAATAAGTGTAAGTTTCGATTGCTATCTGAATACGAATCAACTATAATTTTTATTCGCTTTCACCCACCCTGTGGAACCCCATTTTAAATTTTGATATTTGAAAAAAGAGCAAAACGCTCTTTTTTTTTTGGAGAATCTGATCATGACCAAGAGGACTTACCAACCCAAAATTCGTAGACGCCTTCGCGTTCACGGTTTTCGCAAGCGCATGGCGACCAGCAAAGGCCGTGCTGTGCTTAAAAAACGTCGTAAAAAAGGGCGTAAAACTTTATCCGTTTCTATGAACAACCACGTTAAAAAGGTTAACTGGAATGGTTCACGCGCCGTTAGCTACCGTGCCGTTCGCGACTCGCAAGGCAAAAACAAAACAAAAGATATGCGCAAAGTCTAATCTTGCATGTGGGCCTGCATGCTATCTTTTGTCTCAAATACTGGTTATCGGAAGCAAATATGCTGCCCGATGAGAATCGACTAAGACTTGCAACTGATTTTAGCCGTTTGCGTAAAAATGGTAACAAATTGGTGCATCCCTTAGTCGTGTTGGTTTATATAGAGAATCAACATAATATTTCTCGATTTGCGTTTCCCGCATCTAGAAAAATTGGGGGTGCGGTGCAGCGAAATCGAGCGCGGAGAATCTTGCGAGAATCTGTAAGAGGTCAGCTTGAGCAAGTAAAGTCCGGCTTCGATTTTTTGCTAATTGCAAGAACAAAAACAACCAAAGCCAAGCTTGCTGATGTAAGTGCTGCGGTTGACTCGCTAATGAAGCGTGCGGATTTAAAAATTTAGATTGAGAATTTACTTCTCAAGGTGCGCAGACATGAAACAGATCGCCTTAGCATTAATTCGGTTTTACAGAAGATTTATTTCGCCACTGTTTCCACCTAGCTGTCGATTTCAACCTACTTGTTCAGCTTATGGTTATGAGGCGATTGAGCGCTATGGCTTGTTAAGGGGGGGATGGATGGCGATCAAACGAATCGGCCGATGTCATCCCTTTAGTGAAGGGGGATATGATCCAGTTCCTCTGCCAGATCATGATCATGCCTAATCTGCTCCAATTTAAAGTTGTCAAATGTGGAGATTATTCGTTTTGAAATTTAGACCTTTCCTAAATCACAAAAGATCTGGAAAGATTCATCTGTTATTTTTGCTTACGGCCGCTGTTTTGCTCTCTGCTTGTGCAGTCCGCCAAGAAGGTAGCTGGCCGTCTGTATCCTCAAAAGATTCAACGTTATACGTTGCTTATGGTCCAGATGTGATTGCGCTTGATGTTGAGTCACAAGAAGAGCTGTGGCGCTATTCAGGAGAGGGAGCTGTTGAGTTTTATGCTCCCCCAACCCCAAGTGACAGTGACGACATTTTGTACTTAGCTGACTTTGGTCGCTCAGGTGGGCTGCTTAGTGGCGGTCGATTAATAGTAAGCCTTTACGCGCTAAATGACGTTCAAAGCGGCGTGCCTGATCCTGTTTGGCTACGTGATGATCAGATTAACGGACGCGTAGTGGCAGGTTTCGCCAATGATGGTGACACCCTTTTTACGGGAACAAGCAACAATCAAATTATTGCAGTTGACCAAGAATCGGGCGATCTGCAATGGACGTTTGACACGGAAAATGCGATCTGGTCAGCACCAGCTATCCTAGATGACGTCATTTACGCATCATCAATTGACAGAAACATATATGCTGTCGATAAAAATGACGGTAGCGTTGTATGGACTCACACCTTAAATGGTGCAGGTGCTGGCTCTCCAGTTGTTAGTGCAGATCAGGAGCGGGTTTACGCTGGCAGTTTTGGTCAGGACTTTAGCGGTGAGTTGATTGCTTTGAATGCAACCGATGGCTCTGACATTTGGCAAGCGAAAGCGGCCGATTGGGTTTGGGCTGCTCCGGCTGAAGTAGATGGCTTGCTCGTTTATGGTGACATAGACGGGAATGTTTATGCTGTTGATGCCATGTCTGGTGAGCAACAGTGGGAAGTCCAAGTAAATGGCTCAATCGTGGGGGACATTGTTATTGCAGATAGTACCATCATTGTTCCTTCGGGTGATGAGACCACGCTAGAAGGCTTCGTGACGGCGTTCTCTCTGTCTGGTGAACAGGTCTGGGAGACCGAAGTTGGTTCTCACTTGCAGTCATCTCCGGCAGTTTTGACTGGCGGGAAAGTTGCAGTCGTATACGCAGATGCGGAAAATAGTATTCCACTGGGTGTCGAGGTTTTAAACGCTGAAAATGGGTCCAAAGACTGGACATGGACGTTAAGCGAAGAATAATCTTCTGGAATTGATTTACTATGTGGCAAGCTTTTCTAAATATAATGCTCAATATTATGGTTGGGCTTTACCAATTCTTAGGGGGCAATTTTATACTTGCTCTTGTCTCATTCACGGTGATCATGCGCATCATTATGCTGCCGATCAATCTGCGTCAGCAGCGTTCGAGTATCAAGATGCAGCAAATTCAGCCGCAAGTCCAAGCTATCCAGAAAAAATATAAAAATGATCAGCAGAAAATGATGGAGGAGTTTAATAAAATTGGTTATAACCCAGCCGATTCACTGTTAGGCTGTCTACCTCTGCTCATTCAAATGCCGATTTTTTTCGCCCTGTATCGGGTGATCAACATCATGTTACAGGGGACTCCTTTGGCCCTACTAGACATGAAATTTCGCTTGTGGGACACTTATGATCTCGCAAGTTTGTTACCCATTGACAATACGTTTTTGTGGGTTAACTTGGCCCAGCCAGACCCTTATTTGATATTACCAATTTTGGTTGCAGGTACTATGTTCTTGCAGCAAAAGTTGATGATGCCCGCTAGTGATGCGGCTAAGAAAGATAGTAAAAAGAAAGGTGCGGAAGAAGATAATCCGGCCGCACAGATGCAGCAATCAATGCTGTACACGATGCCATTAATGTTCGGTTTTTTTGCAATGAGCTTCGGTAGTGGACTTGCAATCTATTTTGTCGTTTCAAACGTAATCGGTATTGCACAAGGGTATATTGTGAGGCGTAATCTGGCCGAAGAGCGTGCCATCGCCGACCAAAAGCGCGAAGAAAGCAAGAAACTCGCAAAGCAATACGAATCGGGAGACGACGAGCCAAAGAGTTCTCAGAACGGTTCATCTGCTCCAAAAGCCAGCAGTAATGGTAGCCAGAGCAATAAGTCAAAAAAGAAAAAGAAGAAAGGCAAGAAATAGCGCACGGCCATTTTGAAAACAAGATTATTTAACGCAGGTATTTTCAAAGTGGTTGAAAGACAAGCTAGAGCACACATTTAGGTAATTATTTTTCCCGCGCGCCAACGGACCTTTCGAGCAACACATTTATGAGTAACAATAGAAGATCTTACGAGTTTTCGGGGGAGAACGCGGATGATGCGATTGCAAACGGCTTAGCTGAGCTTGGACTTAATCGCACAGCGGTAAGTGTAGAAGTTTTGGAAGAAGCGCAAAATTCATTTTTAGGGATGGGCGGCCGAGAGGCCAAAGTACGAATTACTGTCCTAGACAGCGAGGATGCAGCCGGTGAATCTGCAGACAGCACAGTGGAAGATGAAATGCCACCTGAGCCTTTGGAAGAAACATCTGAAGTTGAAGAAGTCGCAGATGAGTTTGATGACTTAGATGCCTTACCAGACCCAGAATTGATGGATGAGCTGGATCTAGCCAATGATATTGTTCAGTCAATCGTTGATGGATTGGAGCTAGACATTGACGTTGAATCAAATCTGTCCAAAGAGGATGACTTAGGAAAACAGGTCATTGAGCTGAACTTGGTCGGGTCAGATGCTTCGAAAATGATTGGACCGCGCGGTGACGTGATGGCGAGTCTTCAGTTTGTGGTCCGCTTGATGATTAGTCAAGAGTTACACCGTCGCTCAAATGTGACCATTGACGTTGATGGATTCCGTCAGTCGAAGCGTGAAGGGTTAAGCCGCTTAGCAGAACGCATGGCTAAAAAGGTTGTTGATCGCCAGCGGCCGGTAACGCTTGAACCAATGAATCCTTATGAACGGCGATTGATTCATATTGCACTGCGTGAGGATGCTGCTGTTACAACACAATCTGTGGGGGAAGGCTCGCAACGACGGGTTCGGATATTGCCAGCATAGTTTTAAACAAACAGCTTTATATGAAGTAAGAGCCCCAACTTAACCGGTTGGGGCTTTTTTGTGTACCCAATCAGCATTTCTTAACCATTTATCCCTTTATTTAACCGCTTATCCTCTAAGCATTGAGACAAGCCCTGTGCGATTTTTATACTTTAAATGTTCGTGACCTTTCAATCGTGTTGGTCCAAATTGGTTTAATCATAGTTACACAAGGAGTACAAGATGATTTTTAGAAACCGATTCTTATACAAAAGACGAAAGTGGCCTTTGGTTATTATTGCCTTTGGCACATTGGGATTCGCTTTGATAGCATTCCAATCGAATGGGGCAGTTCTTTCGGCCGCAGAAATAAAGGCTCAGCAAGAAGCATTCGATAATCTGGATTGGGCATTTATTGAGACATTCGATGGAGACCCTGCATCTCCCTCTCAAGACCTATTACCTCGGAATTTTAACTACGTTATTACCCATCGTACCCACCCACAAGAACACTTTACCAAAGATTTTGAGCTATATCCGGCTGATCATGATATGAATTGTGGCGGCCCTAATCCAGCCGTTTCACCGCTGCCGCAGCATTTGATTAGTACCAATCAAGCCACCAGCAACTCAAACCCGGACAAAAGCTTCTTCATCTGCAAAAACCATATGATGACCGCCATTGGAGAGGTAGATGCTTACTCTGTAAGTGCCTTTTATCCGCGTCAAGAATTCAACTTTAGTGATGGCGGTGTGCTTGAATTTGATGTGAGCTTGACGAAGGGGCATACGGTACGCCACTGGTTTGAGGTGATGATTGTGCCGCGCGATCAAATTCGCTTGGGCGCGGGTCCTCTAGATTCACCCATCGATGAGACGTATCCGGAAGACCGAATTGTGCTCGAATACAGACGGGCAACGCGCGGCATTAAGGTTGGGACAGGTGCCATCGCGCCTGATGGTTGGATTGTGAACGAGCAGGACTTCGGTGATTATGACTACAACTACTGGTACGCGCTCCATCCAAATGACCCTGCGCTAGACGATCGCCGTGTTCGACGCACTATGCGGGTTCAGCTTCAAGGTAACCAGATTATTTGGGGTATTGAAAAAGATGATGGATCATTTGATAACTATGCGGTAGATGTCCCCGGTGGACTTCCATTTGATCAAGGATTGGTGATGTTCAAAACCCATTCATATACGCCCAGTAAAGACAACAATACCAACACGTTCACATTCCACTGGGACAACATTCGATTTACTGGCCCGGTTGTTGGTCTACACAACGCATATGATGCCGATGATGTAGTTTATTTACAGCGGAACGGTGATCGTGAAATTGGTGAAACGGAAACGGTCAACATCAATGTACCCAGTATGGGTGCTAACCCGGTTTTAATTGGTCAGGTGCATCAGCCGAAGAACGGTCAGGTGCTGCTGAGCATCAATGGCCGGCAAGAGATCGCCATTCATCCGCAGCGATACAACAGTCCAGACTGTATGAGCGAGAATTGGAAAACATTTCGTTTAGAAGTTGACCCTTCTTGGATTCATGAGGGAAACAATACGTTTAAATGGACGATCGGTCCACGGCCGAATTGTGATTTGCACGAATATGACTGGAACGGCTTTTCGATCAAGTCGTTACAACTACAAATGGACCGTGACAGCTCTACCTATCAGCCACCCACCATACCGGTTGAGCAACCACTGGAAGGCTTGGACTATACCTATTTCTGCCCGATTGCGGTAAGTAAGCCCTAGGGTTTGACCGGACAACATGGCTGATTAATCGATAGCTTTTTTGTGGCTCAGGTTATGCCTAGATAATAGGCGTGGCCTGAGCCTTTTTGTTTTATGGCTCTTCAAAGCTTAGTTCCCCGTTGCCAGTCAGAAGAATTGCGACCGGCCGGGTGGTTTCAAAATGGCCCAGTACAATAATTAAGATGATTACAAGAGGGATTGCGATGATCATGCCCACGATGCCCCAGATTGTGCCAAATAGTGAAAGCGAAACTAGTACAACAAAAGAGCTGATGTCTAGGCTGTTACCCATAATAATCGGTTCAAAAATGTAGCCGACTAGAACCTGAATGATGACCAACGCCACCAGTAAGAACAGCACTGTTGTCAAGTTGCCAAATTGGAGCAAGGCGATTGTAACTGGAAATACAACAGCCACAATTGAGCCAACATAAGGAATGTAGTTGAACAGAAATATAAGGGTGGCCCAAAAGATAGGAAAATCAACGCCAAATAGGAGCATGACAAAGAAGGAGCCAAGTCCAGTTAGGGCGCTCACATAGGTTTTGACCGAAATGTACTTGCGTGACTGTTCAGCAATAGAAGAGACAATTTCTTGAGCCATGCTGTTGCTTTCTTCTTTCAAAAACATTTTGCTTAGTTTGGACGAAAACTTACTCTGTTCTGAAACCAAGAAAAGCACGTAGAAAAAGATAACGAATGCCTGAACCAACAGGTTTAGGACGTTGCTGGCAATTGTGGAAATGTAATTTGTGACGTATTCAGTTGCAAGCTCAAAAAGACCCGAAAAAATGGCTTCGATATCAGTCGTGGATTCACCCAGAAAAAGCGTCCATATGTTGTCTGGCACTTGATCAATAATCACAATTAAGTTTTCTCGATACTCTGGCACCTTCTCTGCAATTTGAGCCCCAGTCCCGATACCTAGAAGGGTAACCCAAGCTAGAATGACAAAAATGAGCACAATGGCCATGATTCGGGCAGCTCTTGTGGGTAAGTTACGGCCGAATAGGTTTAAGTTTGTCCAGCGTAGTGTGATGTCATCAATCACAAAGGCGATAACAATGCCTAAAATGATGGGAACGAGGATACTTTCCCCGTAGATCATGCTCAAAATAATAGCTGCCCCGGCCGCTAAAATGTAGATGCGTGAAAGTATAATTCTGACAGTTGAACTCTCTGACATGTTTCAGTATACCTCTTTGGCGATTTCAAATTTAAATGGCCCAATCTGGATTCACGAAAAGGGCTTTAAATTCGTTGGCTTTGATCAAATTCAAAGTCCGTTTGATTTTACCAAGCTGAGATGATTGAAGAACAGGTTCCTTGGATTATCTAGAAGATCTCTACAACTTTTGCAGAATTGAGGTGATAAAGTTGGCTTAGTTAGACTTTACTTTATGGAGAGGACCCGCATTTTAAAGCCTAGATTCAAGAAATAAGTGCCTGTCTATATTAAAAAAGTAGGAATGGAAACAAATGCTTTCACCCCTACTTTTTTAACTGATAGAAGGATTTGGGCGTCTATCAAAATCAAACTATCTATTATGGGATCAAAGCCAATGTCAAGTTTTTTGCGGAAGTTGTGGGTAACCATCTAACCAATCAGCGTATCACCCATGCTCAAAAATTCGTGTGAGGTAGATTAGATGATTCCTGACAAAGACCTTTGAGGAAGTACGGAGTCAGTCGAGTTGAACAAAATTTGCTGATTGAAAGAACATATACATTATCTGCTAGTGCGGCTATAATCCATGGGGTTTGATCCCGTCTACTGTTGAACCTGTGCTTTCATGGCTCCACGTGTCTTTTAAGGGCGTTGATGATCCAGTTTAAGGCAAATTTGATAGATAAAGAACGATATTTGATAGAGATTGTGATTTCAGCAACCGTTTCCTGTAGTATTGTCTGTGCAAAAATTGATGTGCTGGCGGTTCTTTCGCACGATTATCAGAAAGGAGAGTAGTGGAACATGCAACCACTGTTAGAAATAAAAAATTTAAAAACATATTTTTATACGGAAGACAGTGTTGTTCATGCTGTTAACGGAATCTCTTATCAGCTTCAAGAAGGGGAATCCTTAGGCGTAGTGGGGGAGAGTGGTAGCGGAAAAAGTGTGCACGCCCTTTCTATTTTACGGCTCATCGCTTCACCCCCCGGCCGGATTGTAGATGGCGAGATTCTCTTCAACGGGCGTGACTTACTCAAATTGTCAGAAGATGAAATGCGCAACGTACGCGGAGGGGAAATCGGCATGATTTTCCAAGACCCCATGTCATCACTCAATCCGGTTTTGACGATTGGGAACCAGCTCAATGAAGCAATCATGCTCCATTTGGGCTATACCAGAGATCAGGCGTCAAATCGTTCGGCCGAACTGCTTGACCTTGTTGGCATCATCGATGCGAAAAATCGGTTGAATGACTACCCTCACCAATTTTCAGGTGGCATGCGCCAGCGCGTGATGATAGCTATGGCACTCTCTACCAATCCAAAATTGCTAATTGCGGACGAGCCCACCACTGCGCTAGATGTGACTATTCAGGCCCAAATTATTGAGCTCATTAGCGATCTGCAAGAAAAAATGGGTATGGCTCTGATCTGGATTACCCATGACTTGGGGGTGGTAGCCGGTATCGCAGACACAATTCAGGTGATGTACGGTGGCCGTATTGTTGAGCGCGGGCCGGTACGGGCTGTGTTCAAAGACACGCGCAATGCTTATACGCTAGGCCTGTTGAACTCACTCCCGCGCATTGACCAAGCCAGCGGAACTCGCCTAACCGCTATCGAGGGGAGCCCTTTAGAAATTTTGCATGAGCCAGTCGGGGATTTGTTTGCACCACGGAATCCATATGCAACCGAACGCTGCTATGTTGAAACACCTCCTTTGTTACCCGTAGAAGATGGGGACCCAAACCACAAAGTTGCTGCTTGGTACGATCTACGAGAGGTTGCCGCAGACGAACTTCAAAAACGCAAGGAGATCAACCATGGCTAGTACGACCAGTCCTTCAAAAGCTACCGAATACTTTAAAAAACACGAGGTTCCTACCGGTGGCGAGTCCACTCCACTGATCAAGGTACGAAACCTGAAAAAGTATTTTCCCATCAAAAAGGGTGTTATCCAGCGGGAAGTTGGATCGATTAAAGCCGTTGATGACATCAGCTTTGATATTTATCATGGTGAAACATTGGGGCTTGTGGGTGAGTCAGGCAGTGGAAAAAGCACCACCGGCCGCGCGATTATCCAACTGCATCCACCAACGGCCGGGAGCGTTATCTTTGATGGAATTGACGTAACCCAGCTCAAAGGCACTGATCTTAAAGAAGCGCGCAAAAAAATGCAGATGATCTTCCAAGATCCATATTCATCGCTCAACCCGCGCATGTCGGTAAACAGCATCATCAGCGAAGCCCTTGAAATCCACAAAATCGGGTCAAGCGGTGCGGAGCGTCTAGAAATTGTGCAGGAATTGCTCAAGCGTGTAGGCCTTAACCCCCGCTTCGTTCATCGCTACCCGCACGAATTTTCTGGTGGACAGCGTCAGCGCATTGGTATTGCACGAGCACTGGCAGTGAACCCCAAATTTATTGTGGCTGATGAGCCGATTTCGGCCCTTGATGTTTCTATTCAGGCGCAGGTGGTCAATCTGCTGCAAGATTTGCAGGAAGAGTTCAATATCACCTACCTATTCATTGCCCATGACTTGAGCATGATCCGGAACGTATGCAAGCGTGTGGCTGTTATGTTCAAGGGCCGGATTGTTGAAATGGCTGATACTGATGAGCTCTACCAAAACCCGATTCATCCGTACACACAGGTTCTCCTTTCGGCCGTTCCTATCCCTGATCCCGACATTGAGAAGCAGCGGTCACGACTCATCATGGATCCTAACTTTGACTATGCTGAAAATAGTTCAGAGTTAAAAGAAGTCAGCCCAGGCCACTGGGTTGCTGCCAGCAAGGTCGGTTAACAGAAATATTTCTGATTGAATTGGAGGTTGTAGGTTGCAAGAACCATGTTTCCTACAACTTCTTAATGGGTTTGAGCCACATGCAGACTGCCCAAAGCCTATATTCCACAAATTTAAATCGCCTTCTCTTCCTCTTAAGCGATGTGCAGCGTCTATCGGCAGTGCCTTTAAGTTTTTACGATAATAGCTTGAAATAAATGATGTTGCGGGTTGATCCCCAAGCCTGCCATATCGCCACTGTTTTGCTACGGCACAGCATGCGTTTACAGATATGACTGTTTACCAACACGTTTAGCTTCCAATACGGCCGCCGTGAAAAGTCATCTGATACACTTCTATGCCGTTGTAAAAAATTTGTTCATGCCCATTAAAGTGGATCAGGCTGCCTGAGATTTGATTGGTATAGCGGTATAGGCCGTTGGCATACAGGGCTGGTCCGCGCATTAGGTGATTGGGGTCAGGCTGGCCTAGAACTTCGCGCTGAAAGTCATAAATTTCTGAGACCGGTCGGACCTTTTCTACTACTTGCGCAATGTAATTCTTCATCCACACCACCTTACCATCCTGCCAAACAATTTCATGCCCACCATATGGATTTTGTCCCGCATACCGATCGCGATAGCGCCATTCGTCCCGATCATAAACCATCTGTTCCGTCCCATCTTCTACAGGTGTCCCATGCGGAATAGCATAGGTGACGCGGCGTGCTTCTACAAG
>JBCCSO010000052.1:0-14473 GCA_039199965.1 Chloroflexota bacterium
AAATCGTGGCCCCATTAACTGGGTCTGGCTCCTCATCTTGAGCTGTAGCTGGAGAAGCAATTGCGGCCCACAGACATGCCATCACGGGCAAAATGATCCACTGGGGTTTGATCATGACTTTACCTCTGCCAAGATCTTAGCAATGGCAGCTTCGATCGCCTCGTCTGTATCCTCTGCTTCCTCCAACTGGCGCAGTACTTCCGTCGCTTTTTGCATCAGGAACTCCCGCTCTCCCTGCCACTCTTCCTCTGCCTGTTTATCTGTTTCTGCATCGAAATCTAGTGCGCGTATGCGTGCCAACAGAGCTTCCTTTTCTGCTTCAAGCCGTTCACGTTCGCTGATGATTTCTGGAGGTGGGGATGGGACTAAAAACGGCCGGGCTACAAACAACCCGACAATCAGGAGCAGTGCGATTCCGATGAGGATTGATCCGGTCGTCATAAGTTCTATATATTTTAACCAGAAAGCATCCATTAAAATCGGGTCTTTCATTCTTCTTTTGGTTTAGCCAATACTCGGCCGTTTAGATTTCCCATATGTGTTGAAAAAGGACTGTAATTGCTTAACAGTATCAAATTAACCTGAGGGGTGTGCATACTCTTTCAACCAGACTGATTAGTTGTCTTGTTAAGATAAAAAATCGGCTCAAGCTGATTAAAATCATATGTTTTTTTACCGATCAGCCTGATTTTGTCAGGCTTTTTATCTTAACTGAGAGTGTTAACACCTCAGAAAATAGACGATGCACACCCTTCAAACCTGTTGGATTGATACAAAAGACGTAACCGATGCGGTCGAACATCATTTCTAGGACCCATTAATAGCCTTTCAATCTGATCAGGTCTGTGGAACATGTTTCTCCAGTGGGTTTATTCTATTGATGAACAAAAATCCTATGTTCAAACAAACCGTTACCAGGAGTAAATTCTCACCTCTTTTTCGCGGAAAATTCCTGATTCTCCCTTAATATGAATGGAAACTATACCTGTCTATGCTGGCATAGTAGTTTGCAAACGATCAGTTTTTTACCTACTCACTGCTCCAACACAGAAAAGCTCCCAAAAAAAATCATGAACCAAGGCGAAACTCAAAATCGGCAGCAGCCCGAAGATAGTATTT
This sequence comes from Chloroflexota bacterium, assembly GCA_039199965.1. GTDB lineage: Bacteria > Chloroflexota > Anaerolineae > Promineifilales > Promineifilaceae > WTJY01. Next base: position 1,120 of record JBCCSO010000052.1, read on the forward strand.
TTGATAAACAAAAACGTAGAAATCCAGAAATGCGAAGGCGACAGCTGCGTATTTTAAAACTGACAGGTATTGGCATTGGTGCGCTCTTTCTCCTGGGGCTGATTGCGTTCCTATCTCCTATCGGAGCGCGGTTTGTGATGAATGTGACACAGGCGATTGCAGGTGATCTGGAACAGCCCACTGCTACCCCTACGTTAGATTTGAGCGGTATTGTTGTGGCGAGCCCAACCCCGCCACCTACGGCTACAACCCTTTTTGGTGGGCAAACCTATGAAGCCGAAATTGCAACGGCCGATGCTGAACGACGGGGCATCGTCACGGTTGATGGAACGCCTATTTCTAAAGGGACACCACAGCAAGGGGCTATTTTTGTTACTTTAGAACCCACTCTGGCTCCCACAGATACACCGACCCCCCTACCCACTCGGGAGGCCGTCAATTTTGCTCAAACTGAAACAGGTGAGCTTCCGACCCTATCAGCAAGGCTTGACCCACGGTGCGCTGAAGAACCAACACCTCAAGACTACATTTACTGTGTTGTGCGCCTTGCTGCAGAAGGTGAAATTAATCCGTAGCTTATACCCAGTAAGGCAATCGCTTTCTAAATCTGGGAAGAGTGAATGCTGCTGCTAACAGATCAAGCCCGTTAAAAACAGCTTAGAGACAATGATTGTTACTGGTTCTAATTTTTTTGTGGGATGGATTGACTAACACATCAAATAGGACGCGAAGACGCTGATATGGTACGGTTGACCCATACTTGAACTAGTGTAGAGAATTGTTAGTCTGATTTGTAGGAGGAAATCGCAATCGCTTTGAAACTTTGTTTGACCTTGAAAAGGCCTAATACTCCACCGTTTACGGCGGAACCCTTTTCAAGCTAGGGAGCCAATACCCCGCTGCTTGTGGCGGGATTGTTCATTTCTGGACAGGCCCTAAGGTTATTCCTCGCTTTCTTCATCCTCGTCTTCGTCGTCATTGCTGTCTAAACGGTCAAGCCCCTCAAGGACCAGCGCGTGCAGCGAGCTGTCTGGATAAATACCTTCGTCATCAACTGGGAGTGCCTTGATGCCTGTAAGCAACTCGATCGCGTCAAAGATACTGTCAACTGCCCAAATGTGGAATTGATCGGCCTTAACCGCATCAATTACTTCTTGTTTGAGCATTAGCTCATGCAAATTGGCGGCCGGTATAATAACCCCATGCTTGCCGTTGAGCCCGCGCATTTTGCATAGCGCATAGAAGCCTTCAACTTTATCGGTAGCGCCCCCGATCGGCTGAATTTCCCCTTTTTGATTGATAGAGCCGGTAATCGCGATGTGCTGTTTGATTGGGAAATCTCCCAAACTAGATAGAAGCGCAACCAATTCTGCCGCAGACGCACTGTCTCCGTCTACACCACTGTAGTTTTGCTCAAAGGTTAGGCTGGCCGAGAAATTTAAGCGCTGATGCTGAGCATATTGCCCTCCCATGAAGCCGGTCAATGTCAGCATTCCCTTGTTATGAATGGGGCCTGCCATTTCAGTTTCCCGCTCAATATGCGCGATGCCCGGTTCTCCTTGCCACGTACGGGCCGTGATGCGGGCCGGTGTCCCGTATGAGAAGTCCCCGTAGTTCATTACGTATAGTCCATTTATTTGGGCTACCGCGCATCCGTCCGTGTCGATGTACACCATCCCGTCTTTAAAGCGATCCATCTCTTGAATTTCGTACAGGTTAGACCTATTTTGCCGCTCTTCAAAGGCTTGTTTGACATCGCTAGCGGTGACAACGTCACGCTTTTCGCTGCTGGCCCAAAAGCTTGCCTCACGAATCAGGTCACACATTCCCACAAAATTGGTTGATAGCCGCTTTTGGTTTTCGACGCGCCATGAGCCAATGTCTACCATACTGGCAACGGCTGAACGATCAAACGGCCGCAGATTTTCTTCTTGCACACATTCAGCGACGAATTCAGCATAAGCCAATTCATTTTCTGGGGTGCGGGCCATATAGTTAGATAGCTCCGCTTTTACCTTAAACAGTTGTCGGAAATCATCTTCATGGTTGTACAAGCGATACCATGTGTCATGGTTGCCAATCAAAATGACTTTTAGATTGAGCGGGATGGGGGCCGGATCGAGCGACTTGGTAAGCACTTGATTCCCTTCTGCGCGGTCACTGGGCTGAAGCAGTATTTGGTTGGTGGTCAAAGCGCGACGCAGAGCGTCCCAGCCGTTACGGTTGCGTAGCAGCTGGTTGATATTCAGAATCAGGTAGCCGCCGTTGGCCATGTGCAGTGCCCCCGGCCGGATATTGCTGAAATGGGTGGTATGCTGCGATTCGTACTCAATGCGGCCCATCAAGTTATGGTAGCGGGGATTCAGCTCTGTAATAACCGGAGCACCCTGCGTTTCTGAATGGTCTACCAGCAGGTTACCCTCAAAACGACGTAAATCGGCCGAATCGTCCTCGCTATCAACCGGAAAGAAGTCGGTCAGGCTGTCTAAAACGTTTTCCAAAGAGTCATTCAAATACTCGACAACTTTTGGGTTGCTGTCATATTTATCCAGAAGTTTCTCATAGTAATGACTAATAGCACTCTTAGCCACAGAGCGCTCTAGCTCCTTCATCTTATCGTTTGAGTCAGAATCTAAATTCCGAATATCGCGCATCAAGTCATCTAAAGAGTCGTCCCAAGCCTGCCGTTTTTTGTGCCAACTCTTTTGATCGTCAACTGGTAGCTGATCCAACTCGTCAGCTGTTATTGCGCGACCTTCAATTAGCGGCATTACAATCGGGCCATTTGCCGTGCGCACGATGGTCAATCCATCTTCACGAACCTTGTCCTGCATTGTGTCAATCAACTGCTCGCGGTTGGATTGGTACTCTTGCCTTATCTGGTCAGCCGCTTCACGAAAAGACTCTGTTTCAAAAGCGTCGGGCAGCTCTTCCTTAAGTGACTCAAGTAGCCCCTCAAGTTCTTTACAAAAGGCTGATCCTTCGCCTGCCTCAAAGTAAATCGCTTTTGGTTTGTGGTCTTCCGAAAAACTGTGGACGTAGACCCAATCATTGGGTACTGGGCGGCTTGCAGCGTGCTGCTGAAGAAACTTCTCAATCATCTCACGATGCCCCATCGAAGTAGGGCCAAGCACGTAAATATTGTAGCCACGGCTGGGCATTTCTAGGCCAAATTGGATTGATTTGCTTGCTCGCGGCTGTCCTACAATTCCGTTGAATGAAGGCTTTAAATCGGAAGTAGTTTCAAATGGAAATTGTGTAGGATCACAAACGCGTCTGAGTTGCGAAGCTGATAACTGACGAATAGTCATTCATTCTCCAAAGTTAAAAAATGCATCGGGATCATACCAGTCTGTAGAGGATGGGCAAGCATAAGCTAAAATTTAGGCTGGTGCTTGACCAAACAAATCTTGTTGAATTCAAAGTTTGGATAAACACCTTAAAATTCGCTACTTGGTAACAGATAAAATAAGGTTAGTTGAAGCACTGGCCCTAAAAATGATTTGGAGGGAGAAGTGCGTTAGTTAAGAACAGTTGGGACATTTTAAGGGTTTCCTTCGGAAGGAACGCGGCCTCGAAAGCAACGCGACCTTGAGAATGTTAAGATCTTGTTCTAACCGTTCTAATTTTCCGTTTCTTCTCAAGAGAAGATGTGTTTCCGCAAGCTAAGTAATCGTCGTTCTTTGTCTTGTGCAATGGCTTCTGGTTTAGTTGGGGAGCGGTTCCAAAAATTTATAGCTCCTTCGAAATTTAGAACGTTAACAGTATGGGCAGGGATAAGACTTGCTCATGCCCACTATTTGACGGTTAACCTATGAAACCTTGACGAAGCAAGTTTATTTGGATTATTTTGCGGCGGCCGAGAAGTTTGTCAGGCAATAAAAAACCCCGCCAAAAGGAGGTGGGGTTTTTTGTTTGGCCGTAGCACCTTATCCAATCTGCGGAAGTGGTGCTACGGCCGAATTACTACTGTGATCCATTGTGCACCACCTCCTTTGTTGATAGATTGCGGAGGCTATAGATGGTAATGATGTCGGCATTATGTCACATGGTTTCGGGACTGTCAACATAAATTAATCTGATAAGTTGGCTGAATTTGTGAGAATAGTCTCACAGTCTTGTGAGCCATATTTTTGCGAATTTTCATATTAGAAAATATGGTTCTTTCCAAATTTAATGCTGGACTATGGGTACCTCACTCGTATATGTTCATCTGGACAGATATGAGACCTGCCACTTAAGTATTTTTGATGCGCTACTCATTGCATTGTTGCCGCTCTCGCAATATGCAACACGCTTCAAGTGGCTAATTTAATACAGCACCAGAGTAGGCGATTCACGAGAATAAATTACCCGTGCCAAAGTACAAACAAATAAAAAGTGATTGATGCACTCCGGCTGTTGCTTCGTTTTCACACGGAATTGTATTCCGTCAAGCTCAACGAGTTGAGCCAGTTTCTGATCGTGCCAGTGGTGGTGCGGCGAGACGTCGACCACTGCACCCTGCAAAACTAATTTGCTCCTACTTAGTGTTAAAAGCGCCTCACAGCTAACCCTATTTGAACGACCCTAAGCATTTGTTTTTCGGGGTAGGCCTTAGATTGTTATCTCCGTATCAAGACAATTGTTTATGTCGGCCGCAGATTGTTTTAGTACAATCTGCCGATGGAATACGACTTTTACACCACAGATGTTTTTACAGATCAACGATTCGGAGGAAATCCACTGGCGGTTTTTCCAAAAGCGGCCGGTTTAGATACCCAAACAATGCAGTCTATTGCCCGGGAGTTTAATTTATCTGAAACAATTTTCTTTTTTCCTCCAGATCATCCGCAAAATACAGTAAAAGCTCGAATTTTTACCCCATATTTTGAAATGCCGTTTGCTGGACACCCAACAGTTGGTGGTGCTTTTGTTTTAGCTACGTTGGGATTGGTTGATGTTGAGTTCCCGTTGGCCCATGTGGTTCTTGAGGAACAAATCGGTCTTGTACCTGTTGCGGTCCATACTGATGAAGACGGGAAAATTGACAAAACGGTTTTGTCGGCCGCTGTTATTCCGCAAGTGTCGACCGTGGCACCTGCTGTTGAACAAATAGCGCGTCTACTTAGTTTGCCTCCAAATGCGATCCAAGAAAACAATTTTGCTCCCGTTATTATCGAAGCGGGAAGCAAGCGTCTGTTTGTCCCCCTCAACAATCGCCAAGGTCTCGCTGACATCAAGATTGACCTAGGAGTGTGGTGGAATGAAATTAAGCTGCAATTTTCAGATGTGCGCAGCGTGTACGCCTATTGCTTTGATCCTGAACGGCCGGGGTCAAATTTGCGCGGCCGGATGTTTGCTATTCCTCAAATGGGCATGTACGAAGACCCTGCAACTGGCTCTGCCGTAACCGGTTTAGCCGCTTACCTAGCTCAAAAATCAGACAAGTTTAATGGGATGCTGAGCTGGGTGATGGAGCAAGGGTTTGAGATGGGACGCCCTTCTATTCTGGAAATCGAAGCAGATTTGCAAGATGGGGTCTGTCAAGCAATTCGGGTGGGAGGGAGTTCGATAATGGTCAGTAAAGGTGTTATCTATTTGTAGAAAAATCTGAAATCCTTAAAGTGATATTCGTAAACTCAACATGTCCATATATCTTCAAATTACCCGTAATAATCAACTGGCAATCTATCGCCAAGTGGCCGAACAAATTCGGGCGCAAATCAACACAGGGCAATTGCCATCGGGAACCCGACTGCCTACCGTGCGCTCTCTGTCGGCTGAATTGGGCGTTACCCCTTTAACCGTCCACAATGCATACAACGAACTACAGGCCGATGGATTAATTGAGAGTGTTGTGGGGCGAGGTACCTTTGTCAGCGACGAAGCACAGAGAAAAACGCTTCCCGTTGATACAAACCAGCCGTTTCATCCTGATAATATTCTGGGCGATATTTTGCACATTATGCATGCTCGGCAGGTCCGCTCGATGGCTGTGGCTATCCCAGACCCAGATCTAGCTCCTGTAGACGAAATTTGGGGGCGGGTCAATCAACTGCGCGATGAGTGGATTCATCTGTCAGGATACGGCGAAATTGAAGGGGATGGCCGACTGCGTGCCGCTCTAAATGATTGGTTGGCACTAAGGGGGATTCGCTCAGCTCCGTCAAATATTTTGGTAACCAACGGGGTGATGCAAGGGCTAAACATCGTAACGCGTGCTTTGACCCAGCCGGGTGATGCTGTTTTAACCGATGAACCGACATTTTTAGGGTTCCACCATTTGCTTAAAGCTGAAAATGTCCGGCCGGTGCCCCTTGCGCTTGAAGGCGATGGCCCCAACTTGGCACAATTAGAGCAGCTTCTTCAAGCACATCGCCCCCGTTTTTACTACACAGCTCCGTCGTTTAATAACCCTTCAGGCATCTGCTTTTCTGCAGAAAAGCGTCACGCTATCTTAGCCTTGTTGCTAAAATATAACACCGTTCTTGTTGAAGATGATGTGTATAGCGACTTGTACTATAGCAAGAAACCGTCCCCCTCCATTGCTTCACTAACTGACGACCCAAGAGTTATTTACATGGCTGGCTTTTCTAAGACGATTATGTCCGGCTTACGCATCGGGTTTATTCACGCGGCTCCTGATCTAATGCGCAAATTTACGGCAATGCGGCGCGTATCAGATTTGAGCGGGCCACCTATGCTGCAGCGGCTAATGGCTGAGTTTTTGAACGATGGTGGGTATAAGCGGCATATGCGTCGGGTGCGGCCGATCTATTTGCAGCGCAGAAACAGCATGCATGACTGCTTGAATCGCACAATGCCCGGATACGTGAAATGGCGCAAACCAGAGGGTGGTTACTGTTTTTGGCTGAGTATGCCTCGCCTTTTTGCTCCGGGTGAGCTATACAGAATAGCCCTTGAAAATGGCATAGGCATTGCGGCCGGAGAAGCCTTTTTTGCCCGCAATCCGGACCAGGAACACTTTAGACTGAGCTTTGGCAACCTGAGTATAGAGGCTCAGCAAGCGGGCATAGAGCAGCTTGCTCGTTTGATCCGAAATCAAGCACATCAACAGAAACAAGGGCAAAAGGGAATAACCAAACTTCATTAATTGACTTCATTAATTAAATGAAACGCTTGGTACTTGGCTAAAACAAAAAGGGCGGCTGGAGAATTCCAGCCGCCCTGAATGTCAACTTAAAACGAAGTTGATCAGATCAAAAAAGCCTATCGACTCCAGATCGTAATCACATCGTTCTCGCGGCCGTTCGGAGCACCATCAATGTAAACCAACATTACCCCAAGGTCACTTGCAGTTGAAGTCTCTTCACCAAAGTCTACAACCGTGATTTCTTGTAAGCTTCTGCTTGGCACAATTGTATTAGCGAAGAGGCCTGTCTCTTCAACGAAGAAGCCACCATACCGGTTACCAAATGGTGACACCACCAAACCCGCTAAGACGTCAGTGATGGCACCTGTATAGTAACCATCTGCACCCACAACAACTGCTGGCATTGGTGTGCCTGCTGCTGAAGCATCTGAGAACCCTAACTGCTCACCACAAATTGTTAAGATGTAGTTATTGTAGTTTGTTGGGCTTTCAGTAAAGAAGAAGGCGTTGGTTGAAAGCACAGCACCTGTTTCCTCATCAAGGGTGTCAACATACGTTAAATTACGACCGTCAAGAGCGCCAGATAGTATGAAGAAGTCATAGTTGTAAACAACGTGGTCGATAATACCATTGTTGTCTACGTCCAGATTCACATTGTAGTAATTTGGCCACTCATGCGTCTGGCGTTCCCACGAAGCAATGGCGAATTCCATACCCCAACCAGCACCGCAGACACCTGTAAAGGAACGATAACCGGCATGTTTGATATCAGCAATTGGTGATTGGGTTCCTTTCACTGCCGGTGGCAAATCGTCACTGTAACCGAGGTAGCTAAATACTCGAACAGTTGAGTCTGCTCTACCACGATTTTGAATTTTGGTTGTTGCTGCATCGAAACCTAACAATTCTGTATTGGTCGGCAAATTGCTTCTAAATACTCTGTTGTTACCAGATTTACGCGGCAAGATGTGCCATGCAACATGGGCCTGATCTTCATCATCGGCCGTTGTGCTTTCGTCATCGATGAAAATATACCCATCGAACTCGTTGATGTCGAGATCGACTGCACCAGAACCACCCGGTCCAATGTTCATCTCCCAATCAGGTAGTTTAGTTGGGTCAACTATGATACGAACAGTCAAGACCTTGTTGGTATAAGCCGGGATCGAGACACGGCTTGGTACTCTTACTCGAACCGCACCGCTAGCCTCTTTTGCAGGATCGCGGAAGGTCGGTGTAAGGGTCAAAGTGCGACGCTCTCCAGAAAGATTGTCAATCACAAAGCTGCGTTTGTAAACGCGGGTACGCTCAACGTCCTCCTGACCAAATGACAGAGCAGCTGAACCGGTAAAGTCAGTTCCATATGCCACAATAGAGGTTTGAAGCGCGCGGTCAACGCGGACTTCACCACCACCGATCCGGGTAATTGGGGCCAACTGATCGCTCAAGGCTGTTGAAGTGGTGTAAATCTCTGTTTCAGCAGTGTTCATTAGCATTGCTTTGATCTGATCTGGTCTAATCCAACGCTGTTGATTGACGTCATAAGCATCCATCAAGATAGCTGCCGCACCGGCCGCCATTGGAGAAGCACCAGAGGTACCGCCGAATGGTGTTTCCCCATCACCCGTACCGGCCTCTGCTGAAATAGATGCACCGGGTGCACCAATTTCAGGTTTGATCTGGTTTGTGTCATTTGCTGGACCACGAGATGATGAGCTTACCATCGTGCCTGCTAGCGAGACGGCTGCTTCTGGATCGAAGGTGATGGTTCCTTCAGCCGCTGCGGCTGCTTTGAAGTCATTAGCAGCCGCTTGGCTAACCATGAAGCCGGGAATGACAACTTCACCACCACCAAAGCCACCACTGAATGGCTCTCCGGCTGCGACAAGACCGATGATACCGATCTCACCACCGGCCGCGCCGATGTTGTCAATTTTGACACTAAAGGCACAAGCACCGCGATCAACGAGAACAATTAAGCCTGAAAGGTCACCGGTGAACGGCTCACAGCCGTTGAGGTTTGTGCCGTCTACATCACCGTATTGGGCTGGTGCAGTTAGAGCACCCTCTTGAGGAACAGCCCAAGGCTGGAATACAGCCGGATAGCTGTTTCCACCATCAATTTGCATAAAGTCTAAACCTGCAGAAGGCACTGAGGTCTGTGCTACGGAAAGCGCTGTGGGAGCAGATGACGGGGTGCCAACTTTGTATTGATTGTTGCCACCATTCCCGGCCGATGAAACTGTTAAAACGCCCAAGGCTGAGGCTGCCTCAACTGATGCGGTCAGATCATCGTCAAAGGGAGTACCGTAGTCAGAGCCCAAAGACATGTTGATAATGTCAGAACCTTGGGACACAGCATATTCCATACCCAAAATTAAGGCCAAACCAGAGCAGGAAGAGCTGACAGCCGAGCAAACCTTTACAGCTAAAATGTCAGCACCCGGTGCAACGCCACCTTCACCAGCAATAATGTCAGCAACGTGGGTACCATGACCCTCAAAGTCGATCGGGTCGTCGTCAAAAACCTCTGGTGAGTTTGGCCAATCTTCACCGACAAAGTCAAAACCTTCAACTACTTTTTCTGTTGGGAACAAACCGTCACGCGTTGTATTGAGTGGGTCATCGGTTGATTCTCCCCATGCAGCAGCGTAGGCTTCTAGTGTGCCCTCACCACCCATGTTTGCGTGGGTGTAGTCAACACCACTGTCCAAAACGGCTACTTTAATGCCGCTACCGTCGTATCCTAGGTCTTGGGCGGCCGTTGCACCGATGTATGGAACTGTTTCAGACAGGTCAAGCTGGTAATTACGCACCTGATTAATTGAAACAATGTCGCTTGAATTTGATAAAGTAGGAATTGCGGCCGAATCGATCTCAACAAAAATGGCGTTCAATACGATTTGGGTTCGAGCAATAATACGTGCACTTGGGTCAGCTGCCATGATTTGATCCATAACAGCTAATTGTTGCGCATTTGCTTCAGCGATTGAAGTCTGCAGGATTGCCTCTGAACCCAACAAAACATCGGCACGTGTCGCAGTACTTTTACCATTTTCAGCTTCCATAGTTTCCCCTGCAGAGCTCTCGCTCATCCGTACGATGACCACTTGTCGGCCGTCTGCACTGATAAGACTGGGATCAACTTTTGCGGCTGCAAGTCTGGGGCTGAAATCGAGCTGGACGGGGGCATCCAACATTTCTGATGTAGGTCCATCGGGTGTAGGAATGCGTGGGCCGGGGTCGGCCTGAGCAGTTGCTGCAACCAATAAGGTTAACAACAAACCAAAGATCACTACCGATCTTCGGTTTTTCAGTCGCAGTTTTCCATTCATTTACAACTCCTTATAAATATGATTTGGAAAATCAAGCCGTGAACGTCAAAAGTGCGACGCATCACGAAGAAATATGAGAAATAAGCTTTAGCTTCTTGTGTGTAAAATGACTTGGAAAAATCTACTCTGTTGTTCAAGCGTGTAGCAAATAGCTGCCGCAGGAAGTAGAGTAAATCAAACCTTAGTACTGGTTTAGTTTACCTTGATTTTTTAAAAATGATCAATGAACCAGAACTGCTGTAGGTAAAATGCCCCGAAAACTACACTTTTGCAAGCTTCAAGCGTCGTTGTGTAAAGATGACTTTTTTCCTAGTATTCATGCAGTGTGTGGAGTTTCCTCCCGATAGCTTACAACTTACCTTACAACCAGCGGTAGGAGTACGGTATGGGTAAGCTGATGTGTAGCATATGGCCCCGAGCCAGTGTTTGATCCCAGAGGTAAGGCTGTAATTTCAACTGCGTTTATAGTTAGATCGCTGTTTACTGCCTCAACCGTCAGCAGTCCGTCTGATACCAAGAATGCTTGCTCTAATACAAATAGTGATTCTTGGTGTTTTGATAGATTAAATTGATTATGCTCAACGATAATGGCTGGTTCGAGGAGATGATTCTCTGTGTTAATGCCAACGATGCGAATATTGTAATCACCATTGGGAAGCATTATTTGCCACTGCGCTTTGTCTCCATTGACTTCGGTGCTCTGAATGAATGTGGATTCAGGCCTCAGTTGCGCTAAGGGGGTGTCAGAGGCTTTGTTTGTTTCTGAGTAATCGTGGTTCCAACCGTAGATTAGACCTTTGCCCTGTTGTTGCATAATCTTGCCATTATCAGAAATATAGCCTAGTGGGTTGGGGAGACCGGCCGGTTGAAAGTTGATTTTAATAGTTTGGTCAATGGTCAGCGGACGGCTGCGAAAAGAAGCAACGATGGGTGCCATCTGATTTAAGCTGAGATGATTATCAGAGCCTCTCTCTCCGCTAGCAAAATAACCGGTTGGACCATGATCTTGATACCATACCTCAGGGTTTGACCATTGATTGATTCGTATACAAGAGTTGGGACAGTTGTAGGCCATAATCGTGCGAAAACGACTAGCAGGGTCTTGATAACCATGGCTGTGAGGGAACACGCCAGATTGAGTCGCGTGTGCTGTGTCATGCTGACTTCCCAGATTGTGGCCAATTTCGTGGCCAAAGCTGTAATATCCGGTTGCGCAAGAGTAGTGGAGCACGCTGAATGCATACTGCTCAAATGCAAAGCTTGATGACTGATTTTGATAGGTTTTTCCACACAGCAGAGGCCGATCAACAATCATCGTGACGACATCTGCTCCATAATAATCTCTCAAGTGATGAATCTCATTGAGCTGCTCATCCTCCTTATCGGACAGCATTCGCAACATGTCTGAAAAGTTAAATGATTCTTCTACTAAATCTACTTTGTGAGCGTAAACAAGTTCGAACCGCACGTGAACATCACTATTTTGAAAACCTAAATTGGATTCATCAAGTGCTAGCTGAATCGTATTTTGGGTCCCAATTTCACCACCCATCGCTTCTTCTGCTGCGTTGGTATATAGCACCATAACATCGATGCCTGTTGGCTTGCTCACAGAAGCCGATGAAACTGTTTTTGATGCAGATCTTGCCTCGTTGGGGAGCACCGGAATGAGGGGTTCTCCCGCAGGGAGGTATTGATTGGGTAGCTGCTCGAGAGCATGCACCCCTTCTTTTATGTGTCTTAGGCGAAAAAGTTCAAAACCAGTGTTAATTGTGGCTGCCGCAATCTCGCCTTGCCACGTAATTATAATTTCGCTTTGTGGATAGTCAGCAGCCTTTGCTGTCATAGAGGTGATGCCGGACTTGGATAAGGAAAGGTCGATATCTGCTAGCTCAATTTGCCTGCCATCAAACAAATGAATGACTTTTGAGCTGGATCGAGTTTGGAAGTAGCTTGGATTGAATGTGACGAGTTTGTATTTGGAAGACTGCGTGTTGATGTTTGCGGTCCGACTTTTAGTAACTGGCTCAAGTAAAGTTATACTTCCTTCCTGTGCAAAAGTAGGACTCCAATACGTGCAAACAGCGGTAAGTAGAATCAAGATAATCACATTCTGGGCCCCCCAGTTTTTCAAAGCCATTCGCATATCTCCTAACTTCTATCGATTTTGAATAGAAATTTTGGTGCTAAGGGCTTATGAGCTTTCAACGTTATAGACATAGACCCTCATGTAAACGTTGTTGTTGCTTCTCCTAAAATCAGTCACCCCTTACCACAGTCCTAGTTAGTTTGTCCTATCTGTCTTATGGAGGAGCTTTCATTTTTTATATCTAGGTTTTCAAATGGTTACAATTTTGAAAATTACAAATCCCATAAATAGATGAAAATTTAGTAATTTCTGCTAAAATGTTAGTGTTAAAGGTAAGCCCTACTCTTTGACATTTGTGTTATTTTTTTTTGCTTAACAACTGCGGAAAATTGTCCGATTTGGTGAGTAAAAACGGCACAGTTTAATTATTCCCCGCAAATTGCGAACAACTGACGAGAAGCGAAAACTCACTAGAATTTCTTAGTGAGTCGTTTTGCGTTACAGAGACAGGCAAAATATTTTAAATCAGATGATTTAGGAGAGTCAGATGGCGACTAAAAAGAAAAAAGCTGAAACAAAAGCGCAGCCTGAAGCAGAGGCTGCGAACAGCAATGGCGCAAGCCGTATCCCTCAGGCGGATGAGCGTGAGGTTGGCGTCGGCCGTGCGGCCGATATTGGGCGCGAGCGACTACTCGATTGGTACCGGCAGATGGTGCTGATCCGTAAATTTGAGCAGGCATGCTCTGAGCAATACCAGTTGGGCAAGATCGGTGGTTTCTTGCATCTCTATATCGGTCAAGAAGCGATTGCTGTGGGATCAATCGCGGCCCGTGG
>JBCCSO010000053.1:0-14412 GCA_039199965.1 Chloroflexota bacterium
GCCGACTTTGGGGGCGCATTGCCCTCTGGAACTGTTACTATTTTGGCCGGAGATACCGACGCAACAATATCTATTGATGTTTCTGGTGACAGCAGTTTTGAGCAAAATGAAACGTATCCAGTTGTCATTTCAAATCCGACGGCCGAAGCCAAAATTGATACTAGTTCAGCCAGCGGTACCATCACAAATGATGACAGTGAAGTTCATATCACGGCTTTAGCCTCCGTGGCAGTTGAGGGAGACACAGGCACCCAACCATTTACATTTACCATCACCCGTACCGGTTACTTGGCTAAATCAATTAATGTAGACTGGACAATTACGGGTGACACAGATGGAACCGACTTTAGTACAGCCCTAACAGGCAACTTTGTCCTTGCGGTTAATGATGACAGTGAAACCCTCACTATCAACGCCAATGGAGACAACACAGTCGAACCAGATGAAAACTTTACGGTAACGCTATCCAATCCATCAGATGGGAGTGAAATTGGCACCACATCTGCCAGCGGAACAGTCTTAAACGACGATGGCGACCTTGACATTTTTGCGGCCGACGCAGTCAAAGCTGAAGGGGATAGCGCGACTACAAGCTTTACGTTTACCGTCACAAAATCAGCCACTTTTACCAGCGCTACCGCTGTGACCTACACCGTATCTGCAACAGGAGACGATCCGGCCGATGCAGATGACTTCGGCGGGACATTTCCTAGCGGTATAGTTTCCTTCACCGCAGTTGAAGACAGCAAAGTGGTTACTGTCTTAGTCAATGGTGACACTGATTTTGAAGAAGATGAAGGCTTTACAGTTACGCTCAGCGATCCAGACAATGGGGCTGTCATTGCGATAGATAGTGCAGAGGGCACTATCGAAAACGATGACACAGGGCTCTCTATTTCAACCAGCAGTGGCCCACAGCCAGAAAGTGCTGATCTTGTTTTCCAAGTGACCCGCACCGGTAACACCAGCGGTATCAACGCTGTAGATTACACCGTCACCGGTTCAGGCACCTACCCGGCCGATGCGGCCGACTTTGGCGGAGCTCTACCCAGCGCCACCGTTAACTTCGCCATTGGTGAAAGCACCCAGCTCATTACCCTAACGGTTAGTGCAGACACTACAGTTGAGGCAGATGAAACCTTCACAGTCACCCTTTCCACTCCAACCAACAATGCCAACATCTTAACCGCAGAGGCTTCTGGTACTATCGAGAATGATGACGGAACGGTCAGCATCAGTCCTGATGGTCTAAGCCAGGTTGAAGGAGATAGTGGCACTGTAACGTATACATACACAATTAGTTTGTCATCGGCCGCTATTGTTCCAGTCAGTGTAGATTATTCAGTGACAGGAAGCGGAGCGAACCCGGCAAATGCCGCAGACTTTGGCGGCGTTCTTCAAAACAACACCATTAACTTCGGGATTGGTGAAGATACAAAAACCATCGTAGTAGCGGTGAGCAGTGACAGCACGACAGAAAATGATGAAACGTTTGACGTCACACTGAGCAACATGACCGGTGGTTTCACCATCGCTACAGGCGATGTCACCAGCACCATCGAAAACGACGATAGGTCAATTTCTATATCAGCGCTTTCGGCCGTCAAAGATGAAGGTCAAAGCGGGGTTACACCCTTTACATTCCTGATTTCACGTTCCGGGGAGACATCTGGGGCAATCACGGCCGACTATGTGGTTGTTCCGAACAGCGCTACCTCAGAGGACTTTGCAGGTGGGATTGTTCCATCAGGTACACTTTCATTGCCTGATGGAACGATTACCACAACGCTCACCATTAGCGTTAGCGGCGACACGGCCGTTGAAGACAGCGAGACGTTTGATGTAGAAATCAGCAATGCAACGGGAGCATCTATTCAAACCAGCCGTGCAACCGGCATCATCCAAAATGACGACAATGGTTTTTCAATTGCGGCTGTTACCCCTTCACAAGCAGAAGGAAACAGTGGCAACACGATTTTCGCCTTTACTGTTACCCGAAATGGCACCTCATCTACGAACTCAGCTATTAATTACGAAGTCAGCGGCATAGGGGCAGACCCCGCCGATGAAAGTGACTTTGGCGGCTTCTTTGATTCTGGGCTGCTTGCGTTCCAATCTGGACAGACTGACCAAGAAATCACGATCTCCATATCGGTTGTGGGTGACACAACCATCGAACCAGATGAAGCTTTCGCGGTTACGCTGAGCAATCCGACTAATGGGGAGGAAATCTCAACAGCCACCGCCATCGCCACTATTGAAAATGACGATGAAGGGCTCAACATTTCAGCCCTTCCCGGCGACCAAGCTCAAGACGAGGGGAACAGCGGCACCACCAATTTCCGGTATACGCTCTATCTCATTGGTAGCTACGGCGGTAATGTAACCGTAGATTACGCGGTGACGGGCACCAGCGGCCGCCCAGCTAATTCAGCCGATTTTGTTGGCGGCCTACCGTCAGGCACCATCACCTTCCCTACCGGGACCAGTCAGCAATCACTTAATATTCCGGTACAGGGTGACACCTCTGCGGAGTTTGATGAAGAGTTCACCATCACCCTTTCAAATGTTACCGGCGGTGCAGCGTTGGGCAAAAGCATCATCACTGGCACCATTCAGAATGATGATGTAACGGCCGGAGCCACAACCATTTACCTGCCAATTATCCAAACCGAACCCCCCGCTTATCCAGATTTAGTCGTTTCCAGCATCGCGATCAATGACGGTATACCCACGATTGTGATCGAGAATCAGGGAACGGCCGCAGCAGAAGGTGAGTTCTGGGTTGATCTTTACATCAATCCATCAACCCCACCTACTGAGGTTAATCAGACAATTGATACGTTACAAAGCGATGGGATGGTTTGGGGAATAGAAGGGGACATGCTGCCAATAGAGGCAGGTGAATCTTTCACTCTAACACCAAGCAGCAGTAGCTACGTCGATGGGACAGTTTCCACCATCCCATCTGGGGCTATGGTCTATGTGCACGTAGACTCTGCCAACCTAAGCACAAATTACGGTGGCGTGCTAGAGATCCATGAGGTCTTCAGCCGGCCATACAACAACATTTCATCAACAACGAACAATTAGTTCTATTTTTAGGTGGCAAGTCGCAGCATAACAATGTATGACTTGCTTGCCTCTCGTTTTGAGGTCTTATGCAACAGTTTTTGCGCTCTCAGTTACATTATTTGCTAGGTACGGCGTTTGTGTCGATCTTAGGCACCATCTTGTCTTTATTTCCCGGTAGTACAAACGATTTACCCGACCGGCCGCCAGCCCCAACCCCCACAATGGCAGCAATTGCCACGGTGCCACCGGTTGATGATCCGATTATTACGCCCACAGCCACCCCAAGGCCAGCCGAAGCATCTGCAGACGATCGCGGTAGCTTAATTGTTTTGCAAAGCAGTTCGGCCGATGCAGACGACTGGGTCACAGTTGAATGGTTAGCCGGTGACGGTACATGGTACGAAGTTGATGGCTGGCGCGGCCACATTCATAACGGCCAGCTCATTTGGTGGGTGGCTCCCGATAATTTAGGCGATGGCATGTTCCGCTGGGTCGTGTACAGCAACGACACAAAAGCTTTCAAGCACAGGGTCAGCGATCCTTTTTATCTACCTGAGCAAGAAAAGATTACCCGAACTTTTCCACTAGATTGGTAGCGAACAAGAATCCAGCTATAAAAAAACCTGTCAATAAAAAACAGGTCAGCCAGACCGCTTTCACAGTCTGGCTGACCTGTCGACGTTTCTGATGTCTGTTGTTAATAGGTCACTCGCGCAGGTTGATTGTAATAGTGCTTTCTCGGAGTCCTCGCTGACCGTTGTAATTCGGACGCACAAACTAATTCCTTAATCTGTGAATGACTCGCATTATGAAACCGTTTTCACAGAATGACCAGAGCCTATCATAAAATAGCTTAAATTTGACCGGCAAAGTCTACAAATGTCTACACTTTACCTAGTGAAAGCAATCTCAAACTGTCAAAACATATAAAAAGCCTTTCGCATATAGCATTTTTACTTTACACTCAAAATAAATACCTCATCGATTGTTCATCACGAAAGCTCAGCATGACAACTTACAAGTACATTGATTACAATGCAATACTTAGTTTGCTGAGAGCCTTTGAGCGTCCCGGAAAGGATATTCCGGGGCTAGTCCTGAAGCTGTGGCATATTTTGCATCATGATGAGTTTGCCCTGAATCAAAATCCGGTTCGCGATGCGATCATTATCAAAAAAATTTTAAAAGGGCATGTCGACACACTCGAGGGACTAAACGAACAATCAGCGACCATTGTTCGCCGAAGATTCCTCAACAACACAGTCTACAATGGTCGCGAAGTTGCCGACCAGCTTAACATGACAGAGCGGCAACTCAGAAATCAGCAAAAGCTAGCAATTGAGCATCTCACCAAAATTATCAACGCAGAAGAAGAAAATTTTCGGCGAAAGCACTTAAACTTGCAGCGGTTGAGCTTGGGTACAAATCCCTACTCAAAACTTTTTGGCGTCGGTGATTTTGTTACTAAATTTTCCGACGATTTGGCCCACAACCCACACTACCAAATCTACATATTAACAGGTATAGGGGGCATTGGAAAAACATCAATCGCTCACAGCGCGCTTGACTACATCTTAGAACAGCAACATTTTCATCGGGTAGAGCGGTTTTTTATTGAGGATGGGCAAATCGACCCCAATGAGTTGGTTCAAAAAATCGGCCGGAGAATATTGCGCTTATCAGATCGTTCCCAGAGATGGTCCACAGCAGAGCTTCAAATGAAGCTTATTGAGCATCTCAGCTATTTCCCCTCCATCATATTCATTGATGGTATTGAGGAAAAGATTGACGACATAGTAGGTGCAATTAAGCCTCTGAGCCAAATGGCCCGCGTCCTAGTCACAAGCCGCATCGCCCCCTCATCCAAAGGAGGGATTTTTATTCGGCCGGTACCTCGACTTGATTTTGAGCAAGCCTGCCAACTATTGCAGTACGAGCTAGACCATATTCATCAACAACAGCAAGGGTTTCCAATTAGTCGGGATAATTTTCGAGCAGTCTACATGAAAATTGGTGGCAATCCATTGGCTCTTCAGCTCATCGCTGGGCTGAGTGAACAGATGCCACTCGATTACATCTTTGATGAACTGATTCATGTAAAGAACCTTGAGGTCACCTCGCTGTACCAGCGGATCTATGCCCGCGTCTGGGAGTTTTTGGACACCCCCGGCCGCAATGTGCTTATTTGTCTAGCCCTATTTAGACAAAATCAGGTTACAGCTGACACATTGCTCAGGCTACAGCACACACCCCACTCAACATCTCGCGCATTTTCATTTTCCGAACTACAAAAAGTCATTGAGTATTTGCGCAGGCGATCTCTCATCGAATTGTCTGTAGGCGAGGCAGGCCGACCTTTGCGATACGGTATCCACAATTTGACAAGAGCCTTTTTACACAGCGCGGTCATCGCTTGGCCAACCGCTTGGGAGCCCCCCTCAAATTACCAGCAAGACAAAGCAGTCTACTCTCCTTTTCAATTTATAGAGCAAGGTATCCAAAACTGGTTAAACGCTGCGGATCAGTTAGATGCTCCCAACCGATCAGAAGATGATGTAATTAAAGATCTAAACAGCATTGTAGAAATCTTAGATTTAGGTCTATATTGGGATGAAACGCTAGAGGCATCTGTTGAAATGCTTCGGATCGTATGGCAAGTTTTGCAGCGCTACGGTTACTTTGATGTGCTAGAACCCCAACTGATTAAGGCGATAGGTTTTCTCGACAGTCATAAAGCTAACCCTGTCATCACAGTCAAGCTAAATAATCGATTGGGAGAGATACATCGAGAGACCGGCCGATTAGATGATGCTGAGAAACTGTACAATCAGAGCTTACAGAAAGCCATCAGCCTAGAGAATGACTCTTTAATTGCCCAGACAAAATGGGGATTGGCAGAAAATTTAATTAATCAGAACAAGCTGGACGCAGCCGAAACGCTATTAAAAGATGCGTACTCGACACTTTCTAACCAATCAGATGAAAGAAGCTGGCTAGTTGCCGTAACCAACAGCTTGGGCAGAATCTATCTCAAGCAGAGGAATTTTGCGCTTGCAAATAAAACATTCGACACTATTTTGCAATATTCAAACATCCATGATGTGGATCGCGGAAGAATATTGCGCAACAAAAGCGAAGCAGCATTAGGATTTGAAGATTTCGAGCAGGCTGAGGAAGCACTAACTCAGTCAATCAGCTATTTGGTAGGTCGATCTATTGAGCAGGCCGGCGCCCTGTGCGATTTAGCAAATTTAAATATCCACCAACACAATTTTCAACAGGCTATCAAATTACTTGAACAAGCAGAAAAATTGGTACCTAAAATAGATGGAAATATTTCGCTCCTTAGTTTGATAATACATCGCGCAGGTTATGCGAATTTGCGGATGGGCAACCATCAGCAGGCAGAAGCGCACATGCTTCAAGCGATTATCTTGCTTGAAAAGCGCCAACCGGGATGGCCCCTCGCTGAGGCTCTAGGCATCTTGGGTGAAACTTATTTAAATAGCCAGCAATACGCCTCAGCAATATCAATATATGAGCGGACTTTAAAATTGAAACCCTTCTTCCCACCCAATTCAAACTTTGAAGCTGAAGTCAAAGCTGAGTTACGGGAAGCAAAGAATGGTTTAGGGTCAAGACTGGGAGCATCAAGCCCCCAGTCTTCTTCAGGTAATTCGCAGCGATTTAGCCCCCACCAGTAACAGTAGAGCCACCACCACCACCCGATCCCCCGGCCGCTGATACGCTTGAAACTGCGACAGGAGCACCTGCCAACAGTAAGGTCACTGCAACAGCAAGTAGAATACGGGTCGTTTTGTTTTTGATTTTTGTGAGCATCTGTAAACCTCCAGATTATTAAGATAGGAAGTCCATCGAGATGGTGCACCGGAATCTGCTGATTCCCTCATGAGATGCTCGGTCAAACGATGTTTGACACGGACCAAAAGATGTAAGCTTGGGTGATCAATCCAAACGGTTTTAAACCCATCGGCCGCACGGCCGACAGTGAATAAACAATATGTATAACTACACGGGGGCTACTCCCTTCCGTGTAAGCATGGCAAGCATGTAGAGCGTGGTGGCTGAACCTCCATTAGCTAAATGCGCCTATTCGGATGTTTGGAGAATATAAAATAATGTAATGTCCCGAATAATGTATCTCCGAAAAATCAATCCAATAAATATAAGTCAGTCACATCTGTGACGATCAGCCCTTGAAAAACACACAGCAAAACAACTACCTGTGTGAGCCTGATCTATTTTTTTGCAAAGCGATGGACTTCTTATGTAAGCATTTGCAAGCACTTTTAACCATATCAAAAAAGACGCGGCGTGTAAAGAGGCAATATTTGTTTTTCGTCGATTTTTTAGATCAATTTGAGCATCAACCTAAAGTGATTGACGCCCTTGTAGTGCTCGACTCAATGTCATTTCGTCTGTGTATTCAAGATCACTGCCTACAGACAGCCCTCGCGCCAGCGTAGAAATACGGACACCGAAATCTTTCAAGCGGCGCTCTAAGTAGCGGGCGGTCGTGTCTCCCTCGAGCGTGGCATTGGTTGCCACAATTACCTCAGCAAAATCACCGTCTTGAATACGCTTAACTAACGGCTCAATGTACAGCTCATCCGGGCCAATTCCTTCAACAGGAGATATCGCACCATGTAGTACGTGGTACAGCCCTTGAAACGCTCCTGACCGCTCGATAGCCACCAAATCAAGCGGCTCTTCCACTACGCAAATTACCGCTTGGTCACGATCTGTGGCGGTGCAAATATCACACGGATCAACTTCTGTAATGTGGTAGCAAATTGAGCAAAACCGAGTGTTTACTTTTAATTCCACCAGTGCTTCAGACAAATCGGCCGTCAAAGTTGGGTCTGTTCCACGCAATAAATAGAACGCCAAACGGGAAGCCGTTTTGGGACCAATCCCCGGCAGGCGAGAAAGCTCGTTGATCAAACGCTGAATGCTTGGTGGAAGAGACGTGGACATATCAGATTGCAGTAGGTTAGTATTCAGTAGTCTAGTTTGTCAGTATGGGTCTCTAAGCACACACACTGGGCTACAGATATACTGAATACTGATTAACCTAAAAGTTCAGACCCATATTACCCAGCATATCATTTAGGCCACCCATGCCAGATGAAATACCTTCCATCCGTTCGGCCGACATCGCCTGAGAACGCTCAATCGCTTGATTAACAGCTACGACCAAGAGGTCCTGAAGATCAGTTACATAGTCTTCGTCTTCTGGATCAAGAAAATCTTTGTCGATTTCAATCGATTTGATACGCTGGTGCCCAGAAATCTCAATCGAGATTGCGCCACCACCGGCCGTGACCGTCACAAATTCGTTCTCAAGCTCCTCTTGAGCCTGAGCCATATCAGCCTGCATTTTCTGCATCTGAGCTAACATTTTATTTGGATTGTTGGTTGGCACCTTCTTACCTGCTTTCTTTCCGCGAAATGGTCTTTTTGCCATGTTGTTATCTCCTGTCTACTGTGCGACTGGTTGATTTAGCCGCAATACTATGCCAGTCCGGCTTAATCTTTGCGGATCACTCCGCCAACCTCTTTGGCGAGATCTTCCAATTGATCGCTAAAATTTTGACCCTGACCACCCTGAGGGGCTTGATATGCATTATTCATCACGCAGCGGACGTGACATTCACTGCCCATGATGTGACTCAGCACCCGGCTGATCGATTGAACCTCTGCGTCTAATTTTTTCTGAATAAAATCTAGGTCTGTGCCTAAAATCAGTACATTACCTTCGAAGGCTAAAGGCTGTGCTGACCTAAGCCAAGTTTTAAAATTACGGTTAACCTGTCCAGCCTGAGCGGTAAATTCGCGCCACTTCTGCCCTTTTAAATCAGCAATTTGGAACGATTGGGCAGGCGCTTTCTGGGCCGGTTTTTGCTGTGCGGCCGGAGCGTCTTGTTTGACACTCTGCCGTTTAACTGGCGGCCGGCCATCTTTTTCTTTCTCAACAGGTGGCGGCTCTTGCTTGGCAGGTGGCTGAGTTACCTGTACGGGGGTCGATTGAACCGGTTGCTGTGTATTAGTTTGAGCCGTGTGCTGAACCAATACTGGCTCAGGGGGGGCACCCGGCAACGAATCAATAAAAGCCAGTTCCAGCGGTAGTTGTGTTTGCCAAGAAGTTGAAGGAGCTGTAGCTGCTTCGGTAAAGCTTTTGATCGCTCCGATTAGGGTTCGACGCTGCCCCCGCTGAGCTTGGACCAGCATTGCCTCTTTTTCGGCCGCCGGTAAATCAACTGCTACGTTGGCCCCGGCCGTTTGCAGCAGCAGAAGCGTGCGCAGATAACTCACCATCTGGCGGGCAAACTGGCGAGCATCTGCCCCAACAGTCAGGGCTTCATGGATAATGCTCAGGCCCGTTTGCCCGTCGGCTGTCAAGATCGCATCAGTCAGCTCTGCCACAGACTCACTGGCTGCGGTTCCCAGCACCGCTTGGGCCCGTTCGAGCGTAATTTCTTCATCAGGTGCTCCAATTAACTGGTCCAACAAACTTTCAGAGTCACGCAAGCTACCAGCCCCATGCTGCGCCACTAATGAAAAAACGCTTTCTTGCACCTTCAGCCCTTCACGCTCTACCAAAAGCTTTAAACGGTCAATAATCTCTTTATTGGATAGCAGTCTAAAATTAAACTGCTGACAGCGAGACTTGATCGTCATTGGCACTTTGTGTTCTTCCGTTGTGGCCAAAACAAACAGGGCATGAGGGGGAGGCTCTTCCAGAGTTTTGAGCAGCGCGTTAAAGGCGGCCGTAGACAGCATGTGGACTTCGTCAATGATGTAGACTTTTTTACGTCCCTCGGCCGGTGCAAAGTTGATTTTGTCTCGCAAGTCACGAATATCGTCTACCCCAGTGTTTGAGGCGGCATCAATTTCAATAAGGTCCATGAACCGCCCTTCATTGATGGCGTGACAGATCGCACAGTTATCGCACGGCCTTTCGGCCAAGTTTGGGCTTGTGCAGTTTACTGCTTTGGCAACCAGTCGAGCTGATGTGGTTTTCCCTGTTCCTCGAGGGCCACAAAAAAGGTATGCATGGCCAACCCTGTCAGCGATCACGCTGTTGCGCAGAGTTTGAGTTACATGTTCCTGACCTACAACTTGGTCGAACCGGGCTGGACGCCATTTGCGATAAAGTGCCTGAGACATGCAGGTATTATAGGCCAAAGGGCAAGGATTTTCATAAATCCAAAGATTTATAAGCGAACTGTTGAGACTCTTGTGATGACGTCAAAAACTGTAGGCCCACCCAACCGTCTCAGTTCCCTCTTGGGTGATCTGCTTTCTAAACTAAAACGGGTAAGGCAGTGAACCAGCTAGCACCAGCAGAACATAACCCACCAAAAAAATATCGATGATCAAAAAGATCGCAAGAATGAGTTTTTGCCCAGAAGTGAAGCGGCTAAGGAACCCTTTTGGTTCATCTTCGTAGCTAAAATCGACGTTTTCATAGGCTGCTGCACGGCGCGCACTGCGTTCTCTTAACTCATCAAATTCATCATAGTCATCAAATTCTGCGGTCATTTGCTTTCTCCGGAAATTGCAACATTACGTCAAGTTGACACCCATATTATAGTCAGATTCAAGCGATTGTACACCCCACCTATTGATCATGAGGTGACCTTAGGGTTACATCTCCGGCCGCAATCAGCTGAACCGTGCCATCGGCCAGCGTAATTTCTAAACGCCCCCACTCATCAACGCCGGTTGCCGTCCCTTCTATTTTTACCTTGTCCTGATCAGAGCCAACTTTTGACGAAGTTACCGTCTGCCCCAAGGTAACTAACAAGCGACGCCATCCAAACAGCGGGGATCGGCCGCGGCTAGCATCGTCATAAAGCTGCTGAAAACGACGCAGCAAATCCTGCTGGAGTTGGCGGCGGTCAAAGGTTTTGCCACTCAGAGTACGTAGACTAGCGGCCGGGGTATGGGCTCTTGGCGGCAACTGCTCATGAGTCATGTTGATGTTTAGCCCAATGCCCACAATCGCTTCAGCCAGCTTGCCATTGGCCGTTTCCGCCTCGGACAAAATGCCCCCCACTTTTTGCAAGCCATTCCGACTCGCGAACACCAAATCATTGGGCCACTTAAGCTGAATATTGATGCCCGATGCGTGAGTCAGCGTTTCGGCCGCCGCAATTCCGGCTATCATCATCAGCCAACCGCTGCGGTCAAGGGACCAGTTTGGCCGGACAAGGATCGACATCATCAAAGCAGTTCCGGGTGGTGCCACCCACGTCCGACCCAAACGACCACGCCCGGCCGATTGAAAATCTGCCACAGCTATTGTCCAATCATTTAATTCTGCCCGATGGGTTGTGAGCCAGTTGCTGGTTGAATCAATTTCATCAAAATGGTTAATTTGACAGCGGCCAAACATTGCTTGTTCTACGCTCATCCCGTTTCTTGTGAGAAGCGCGCCATAACAGCCCGTGTGATTGGGCCAACAGTGCCATTCCCAATCACCACATCGTCAATTTGAGTAATGGGCAACACCTCTTTCGTGGATGAGGTAATGAAGACTTCATCCACAGAGACCAGATCATCAAGGTGAACAGAGGCCAGCTCAAGCGGCGCAATTTCGGCCGCATAGTTCATAATTACTTGGCGCGTGATACCGGGCAGTAAGTTTTCCACTGGTGTGATGATCTTCCCATCATTAACAGTAAAGAAGTTTGAGCGGGTACATTCTGAAATCTGATTCTGGTTATCGACATATAAAGCTTCGACCGCACCCTGCTTCTTGGCTTCACGCATTGCCATAATTGCCCCGATGTAATTGGTACTTTTAACCGTAGGGAATTCCCGCTGCAGTCGTGATGTAATGAGCTTGGCACCTTGCTCATACAGTACAGCAGGTAGTTCAGACAGAGGGTGGATAAGGATAGCCAAGCTACTTTTATCGTCCGGGATCAAGCTGCTGGTCGATTCACCTCCGGTTAATACGAAGCGAATACCTACATTTGGATCGTGATTTTTTTCGATAAGCTGATGGGTAATATCAGCCACATCTTCCAAATCATACGGCATGTCTAGACCGATCTGATCAGCAGACGATCGTAGCCGCTTCAAATGATCCATCAAGTGGAACGGTTGTCCATCATAGCTGCGCAAATAATCAAATACGCCGTAACCGCGCAATATGCCAACATCTGTGATCGATAGAGTAGCATGATCGGCCGAAACGAAGGCTCCATTTATCCAATAAATAGCTGATTGTGTCATAGGCTCAGATTTTAGCTCAAAGTTTATCGATTGTGCTGCTTTAAAACGCCCACAAATGGCAGGTTCCGATACTGCTCATCATGATCTAAACCATACCCAACCACGTAGACCGGTGGAAGCTCAAACCCGACATAGTCCAATTCAATATCCATCATCCGATTGTTTTCCTTGCTAAACAGCGTACAAACCAAAATGCAAGAGGGATCGCTCTGCCACAGCAAACGGGTCATGAAACTTAACGTCAGACCCGCATCAACGATGTCTTCAACAAATAGCACGTACCGACCTTTGACGGCAGCACTAATCCTACCATCTAACTCTTGTAGGCCAGTTTCACGAGTTCCGGCCGATTGTGACTCCATATCAATAAAATGGAGCTCCATCGGCAAGTCAATTTCACGCAGCAGATCGGCTAGAAAGACGATGACACCTTTCAAAATGCCAATCACCATCAAAGGGTTTTCTGAGCTGACCTTGCCTGCAAGATCACGGGTAATCTGACTACCCAGCTCTTTTACCCTTTGTTTGATACATTCCTCATCGTACAAAATGGTTTCAATGTTGGCCGCAATATTTTTGGTTGATGTCGATTGCTTGTTTAACACAAACTTGATTCTACAAGGTAGAATACAGTCACAACAACCCGCCCTAAGTACCCTTACTGAAACGATAAAGTGCGTGATTTACCCTGCTAAAATTTGTTTTTTTTTGTTAGAATTCAAACTTTGATTCGCTTCCAATCTCTCTAAAAATATTAATTGTTTTCCTTTTAATTTGAACCAAAACTACCACACTCAGTACGGCACTCTGCAAGTATCAGCCGGACATCCATTACCGTTCGGAGCAACATACACGCCCGAAGGCATTAATTTCTCTATCTACTCTGCCCATGCAGTCAGTGCCGCCTTGGTTCTCTTTCAGCGCGGCGACGAAAACCCTTTCGTCGAAATCCCGTTCTCTGACCCTGAAATGAAAAGCGGAAATGTCTACCACATGCAGATCAGTGGAGTGTCAGCCGAACATCTAGAGTATGGATATCGGTTTGACGGGCCCTACGCACCTGAGAAGGGACACCGTTTTGATCGATCAAACATTGTGCTCGATCCCTACACGCGGCAGCTAAACGGATTAAACAGATGGGCAAGGCAATCTTATCCGGGCAGCAAGTTTGGTCTGCGAGGTGCCATTCCAACCTCAACGTTTGACTGGGAAGGTGATCACCCCCTCAACACACCGGCCGAAAATCTGATCATTTACGAAATGCACGTGCGGAGCTTTACAGCACACCCATCATCAGGTGTTACTCATCCCGGCACATTTTCTGGCCTCATCGAAAAGATTCCGTACCTGAAAGAATTAGGGGTCAACTGTATTGAACTAATGCCAATTCAAGAGTTTGATGAGTTTGAGAATCCGTTCACGCATCCTAAAACGGGTGAAAAGCTGCTGCAGTACTGGGGATATGGGACAACGGCGTTTTTTGCCCCAAAAGCCGGATTTGCGGCCGATGACTCAGCCATCAACGAATTAAAACAGATGGTTAAAGCCATGCACCAAGCAGGCATTGAAGTTTGGATGGATGTTGTGTTTAATCATACCGCAGAGGGGGGTGATGGTGGTCACACCCTATCGTTTAGAGGTATTGATAACAAGACGTGGTATTTGCTTGACCAAAACGGTAGCTATAAAAACTACGCTGGCACTGGCAACGTCACCAATGCCAATCATCCGATCGTAACCCGCATGATCGTTGACTGCCTGCGCTACTGGGTGACAGAATTTCATATTGATGGCTTTCGATTTGACTTGGCATCTGCGCTTACCCGAGATGAAACAGGAGCACCACTCGCTGATCCTCCTGTTGTTAGAGCGATTGCGCTGGATCCGGTTCTGGCAAAAACAAAGATTGTGGCTGAAGCGTGGGACGCAGGTGGGCTCTACCAAGTTGGCAAATTCCCCCACTACGGCCGCTGGTCAGAATGGAACGGCCGTTTTCGAGATAATCTGCGCCAGTTCATCATCAGCGAAAAGGGGCAAACAGGCGGCATGGTTCAGCGTATTTTAGGCTCA
>JBCCSO010000054.1:0-14329 GCA_039199965.1 Chloroflexota bacterium
AGCAACCCTTCGGCCGGGTCATTTAACCCATTGCCGTTTAGGTCATCAAATATCTCAATAATGACTTGGGCCGGAGTCCACAAACCTGCGTCAATATCCGTGATGGTTTCACCGGCGGAAAGGCTGAATGCCGCCGCTCGCATGGAGCCTTGACCAATATCACTGTCAACTTCTTCATCGCTTCCTTGGTTACGAAGAGTTATGTTGTAGTCGTTATTGGGCAAGATCACTTCAACTTGGTAATTACCGGGCGCAGACATGAGCGTTGCTACACCGCTGCTGCTGGTAGTGCTCACCACGGTTGATTGACTGATGCTATCGATCAAGCGTACTTCAATGCCGTCAACTGCTGGATCGCCAGCATCTTTGATACCATCACCATTTAGATCGTCCCAAACCTCAACAATCACAGTACCCATTGGATCATCCGGTTCAAAATCATAAGTTGTGGCATTTGCCCCGATCTGAATCTTGAATCCATCTACGTGGCTCATGTAACCGGCCGGCCATGTACTGCCTGCTTTAATCAGCAGACCAGACAAGATACCAGCTTGAATACCTGCATCTGGATAGGTAGCTAGAACTGTTGCCCAATCACACGGACTGCTCTGCATACATGCTTGAGCCTGAGCTACATCACCAATGATGGGTGTACCTGTTGACCACCAGTTGCCAGCGAGCGGATCCCAAGTCTGCCAAGTGCCATCAACAATGGTGTTGTTAGGATCTAAGTAGGGTTCAAACACAAGGCGGCCTTGCCAAGTGTCTGTTTCACTATCTGTCAAGTCATAGTCGATGTTGAACTGTAGAGCCGGTGCTACCAAGTTATTCCCATTGGCTGAGTTATAGGTGCTGTACTCAAGGTCGAGCATTTCATCTAGACGGGTGCCAGCGAAAACTTGTGTACCGACCAAAACACCTCCAGTTGCATCATCTAGTGTGAACTTAAAGCTGCCATCACCTACCGGTGGGGTATCCGGACCGTCTACAAAGTCAAATGAGCCGTTTGCCGTTTCAACCAATCCCATCCATCCATTTGGATTGCTAGGTTGTACAATGATGGTTGATTCCACGACCGTGAGCAAATCTAAGCCAACTAAGACAGGATCGTGATCGGACGAGCGGAATGGAACGGTGCCGTCAAAGATGGCTGCATCCCGGTTGAAGTCTAGGTTGTAATCGATCGCATCTGGCTCATCTGCATTGATATTCCACGGTGCTGCGTCTGTCACATTCGATAACAGCGCTGCGTTTGCCATAGCGTAGTCAAGCGTTCCCGTTTGTCCATCAAAGATATATGAGAATGAACCGACTGGTTCAAATTGTTCTGCCAAGTCGGTGAATCCAGCAGCTTCTAAGGTTGTTACTGGAGTTTCCATCGCGTATGCGTTTAAGTCACCCAAGATCATGACTTTGTCGCCGCCTTGCCCTGTGGGGTCTGTAGCTAACCACGTGGCTAGCTCTGCGGCTGCGTCAGTGCGGACTTGGTTCCAGAAGCTAGCCCCATCTCCTTGATCGAAGTTTGGGTCTGCAACCAAAGCATCAATTAGGTTCTGGGGTGCAATGCCAAGGCCGCTGCCGGCATTATTTGCTTCTTCAAATGTGTCTTGCAGATTGCTGTCACCTTTTGATTTGAAGTGATTAACGGCTACTGTCAGCGTCACGTTGGTCGTGCTGTCGATAAAGCTAGCAGCGACGGCCGGGCGATTACGTGGGAAGTTGCTAACCTGATCACTAGACGGAATATAGTCATTGAGTGCTGAAGCGGTTGCGATTGTGGTCGCGTTTGATGCCTCTGCAAAAGTGAGGATTGCTGCACTGCCAGATAGAGTTACTTTAGCTGGCTTGTAGATAATGCCGGTGGTGATGGCATCTGTACCCACATCGCCTGTAGGCACAAAGGCGTAGGTGCCGGCGCCTGCGACAGCGTTGACTCGGCTAACCAAATCTGCAATAGCAATATCATCGTCATTTTCAAGCTCTACTAGACCTACAATATCAGCATCGAGCGTAACGATGGCATTAACTAGCTTGGCCGCTTGACGATCAAATTCGGCCGTTGCTGGGTTAACCCCAAACGCTGTTAGATCGTCTGCACCGCGCGGCTCAAGGGTGTCGTTTGGCCCTGAATTATCTGCGCCGGTATCAATTGTGGTGAAGTAGTTCAACACATTAAAACTGGCAACTTTCAAGTTACCACCGACAGCGTCTGGTGCTGTTGGGCGGACGTTCATTTTGCCAAACGTATTTTCTCCATTTTGAGCCGCCCGTATGCGCCAAGTGGCTTGGCTTGCACCGTTTCCGGCCCATTGGTAGCTGAGAACACCCGATAGGTTATCAATGGTGTCACCCATGCGGATGTCTGATGCGGTACTAAATGTTGGCCCAAAGCCGTCCAGATTGCCAATCAGGGCGTTTTGCTGGCTAAGTCCATCATCGTAAACAATTGATCGCTTTGCCACATCTTGTAGATGCGCTGCGTAGCCGGTTGCGTCTGGCATGTTTGTTTGGGTGAACTGCTCAATCCGGCCCCCTTCACTGAGTTTGATCTCGTTGAAACGGTCTAGATTGAACATTTCTACGATGGTCATTGTGTCAGCCATTGTGACGCGCATGCCTTCAAATGCTTCAAGATCCGGCTGTAGATCACCATCTTGTGCCACTGAAGTCGCGGCCGATGGCAGATCAATAACGGCGGCGCTTGGTAGCGCATTGCTTGAGCTAATAACGATGATGCTCTGGATTGAATCCAGTTGAGTCTCGCCAAAGAATTCGTCAACTGTTCCAATCACCTGAACAAGGTCGCCAACAGCTACGTCTGTGCCAGTTGGGCCGTTTTCAAACACAAAAATACCTTCTGATGTGAGTGGATCAGCATCAGTATCTGCATCTTCTTCCTGAATGTAGAAGCCTTCCAAATTGCGGCTAGTATCAGCGTCACCATCTTGGAAGTCACCAACTACAATCGCCTCAACCACTACAACTTGGTCGTCTAACAGGTTTACGTCGGTTGTACCTTGGATCTCATGGATCTTGACTTCAATACCGGGCGATGGACAACTGGGGACATTGGTCGAACCGGGTGTGTCGTCATCTGTGTTGAAGAAGCTGAGAATATTGGCCGTATCAAAGACGCCAGTAGGAGCGTCAGCACAGCGGAATGCACCGGCCGGTATAAAGCTGCCGTCCGGACCAACTACGGTTGTACTGTAGCTGTAATCTGTTGTGGCATCATCGTCAACCAGTGAGACACTGTCAATCACTGAGTTCCAAGGAGTTGAATCTAGAACACCATTGTCGTCAGCGTCATAGTCTGTGCTGACAGAACCGGTGAAGCCGCTGACAATTAAGTGGGTTTGCGGACTACTGAAGAAGTCAAACGTTGTTGCAAAATCAGATGAAACATTGCCTGCTCCGTCTGCCCAAAATAGACCATCGGCCGGGATTGTTTGGCCGTCTAACGAAATGGCAAAATCAACTTGCCCGGGGAATGCCTCCCCACTGATAACCACATAAGTTAGTCCAGTGAGATCAGTATTTGCATCCCCCTGAATTTCAAAGAAATCAACCTCATCTGCGCTGCTGCCGGTGATATTGACTCGAATTTCATTGATGAAAACGGAGGGTGGTGGTGGAGTCCCTGGTGAGCCAACTTCAGTGCCAGCATTTCCGCCTGCATTGGCTGAGGTATAACCGGTGAAAACAGGTGTGACCCCCGCATCGGTGCTTAACATCCAGTTATTGCCATCGCTGCTATCTGCGCTGAGATCCGTTAAATAGATAGATGCTGAATTGTTACTGTCTGGGAATGGAGCGTCATCGGTGTAGACCACCTGCTCTAAGACATTAAGTTGAGTTTGGTTGTCACCGCTGTAGTCTGCAAAGCTTGACCAGATTCCAATGGTGTCACCGCCATTATTGAGGCCCATAACACCCCAATTGGTGGCAGCAATAAGATTCACCGTGCCCCAAGCTGCGCTGAAGTCAGCGGCTGAGACATCATCCGCATTGTAAATGACGGCTGAGCCACCGGCTGGCACAGTCCCAGCAGCGATGTTGGCGCTTGAATGTGCTGATCCATTGCTGTCATCAATGACATACCCTGCCATATCTATATCTACTGCGGTTGGGTTATATACTTCTACCCATTCCCATGTGTCTTCAGAAACAGCGTCATACATGATCTCACTGATGATGAGTTCAGGTGGTATTGTTCCATCGTCATTTTGAATTGTACCGTCGGCCGCTGCGGTTAGAATAGCGGCACTGCCACTCGCATTGGATAAGGTCACTGTAAAGTCTTCATCAAGTTCAGAGTCAGTGTCTCCAGTGACATTGATCGTAATAGGTTTTGTGGTTTCTGTGGCTGCGAAGCTAACGCTTCCAGATGGTAAGGTGCCCCCAAAGTCTGCTGCATCGGCCTCTGAGCTTGTTACAGCATAGTCAACATCCGTTGCCCCCGATGTATCACCTGAGCGCGTGACAGTAAAGGTGAACGGTGTCATTCCCGAGTTGCCTTCTGCTTTTACAGCATCATCTGCCCCAATAGCTAAACTTGCGCCAGACACTGTGCTAGACTCACCATAGATGATGAGTCCATTTGCACCATCAAACAAGTTCGTGTCTTCAATATCAAATGTTCCCCCCGATGAGGTTGCACCAAATCCATATAGACGGAATGTGGCTGAAGTTACGGCATCAAGCGAGCTCAGGTCGATTCCGAGGTTGTTTTCACCATTACTTGATACAGATGTATCTGTGAAAACTGTTTGAAATGTCCCGCCGTTTATTGCTACTTGAATAACGATTGAGGTTGGTCCTGAACCAGAGCGATCATATCTAATATCCATGGTAGACAAATCAAATGGCGTTGTAGAAGTGAAACCCCATTCAATGTAATCGTTGTTGGATTGAGCCGCCGCTAAATCTCCTCCTTGTGTCCAGTTGTTCGAATTAAAATTGCCACCTGACGTCTGAGATACTCCTGCACCACGGCTGAGAGCCGCACCAGTCACATTTGTTGCCTCAAATGCGGGCGATACCGTTGCGCCATTTCCTGGTAACCAAGCCACCAGCTTTTCAGGTGCTGCTTGTACAGGGTTTACAGAAATACTAAATAAAATCACGAATATTACCGCTGTCGAAACGACTGCATACGAATAGCGCATTTTTCTTAATTGCTTAAGAAGATGGGTAAATTGACTCATTTTTTCCTACAACTCCTAATTACTTGAATCTATTCTGTGAATCGAGAATGCAACCAAGATTCTCAAATCACCCCAACCCAAAATGTTTTGATGAATTTAGGTAGGAGAGTGGTATTGAAGGGTGCTGCGGCAGGGTAAATAAAATGAAAGCCCTTACACCATTAGAATAGATTTGTGTGAAAGTGTTCCTCAAAAAACGGAATGAATATTCCTATGCCCCAAGTATGTAATTTGATTAGATTCGCTTTTCCCCTGTAGGTGATCCCACTTTCAAGTGTATCAAAGATTATTCCAACCCTGTCAACAAGCTGTTTTCAGTTTGTTAACATTACTTTAAGTGGGTATCTTGATTATTCCTCATTGTGTGATTTTTTTCAAAGAAAAAAAGATACAATTGATACAAATCTTGATATCTGGACCAACTTTATGATTCATCCTTCAACGCAAAAAGTAATAGATGCTGCAAAAGAACTCGACATTGACATTGAGGTGGTGACCCATGAGCAGCCAACTCGCACAGCACAAGAAGCGGCTGACGCTGTTGGCTCTGCTGTGGATCAAATTGTCAAAAGCCTGTGCTTTATGGTTGACAGTAAAGCGGTGATGGTTTTGGTGGCAGGGCATAATCGACTAGACGAAAAGAAGCTGGCTGGTCACTTTGGTGTGGGGCGTGGGAAGGTCAAACGGGCTACGGCCGATCAGGTCAAAGCCGCCACGGGCTACTCGATTGGCGGGGTTAATCCATTTGGATTGGCAACAGAAATGCCGATTTTAGTTGATGAAGACCTACTCCGGTTTAACGCGGTATGGACAGCTGCAGGTACCCCAAATGCCGTTTTTGAGATTGCAACCCGTGCTTTGGTGATTGCGATCGATGGCACTGTGGTCAACATCAAAAAGGAGGAGTAGATGAGCACGATAGGTGTAAAAATCAACTCTAATGGATCAAATTTGGTCGGGCGGATGTGGTTAGCCAAAGGGGATGGGCCTCGGCCGACCGTTTTGCTCCTACACGGCATACCGGGAATTGATCAAAACCATGATCTTGCCTTTGCGCTAAAGAATGCTGGATGGCACAGTTTAATCATGCACTACCGCGGCTGCTGGGGGAGCGAAGGGGATTATTCGTTACACAATATTTTGCCTGATGTGGATGCAATGATTAACTTCCTGCTAAATGATGAAGATGTAGACAACGACAAAATTATTGTGTGTGGGCACAGTTTGGGAGGCTGGGCGGCCGTCGTTGCTGGAACGCGTCATCCAGAAATAGCAGGCGTTGTTTCATTGGCTGGTGTGAACGACTGGGCTCAGATGGGGCTAACGGAAGAGGGGGTTGAGCCCAATATGGCTCGATTCTTGAATGGGGTTTCGGCCGGGCAAATTGTGAAAGAATCTCACGAGCTGGATGCAGCCACTGATGTGGTAGACCAGCTAAAAGGACGGCCGCTCTTGGTCGTGCATGGGGATGCTGATTCGGCCGTAAATATTGCCCACAGCCACACATTGAAAAATCAATATCCTGAGCATACGACTTTACATACTGTTCACGGGGCTGATCATGGTTTTGCTTGGGAACGAGTAGAGATGATTCAGGCTGTCTTGGAATGGGTCGACCAGTTGTAGCAGGTTTGCGGGTTGCAATGGGCAGATGGCTTCATTACAAATCAGTAGTGTGAGGAGAGAGCTATATTAAATAATGAACCTGAAGATTATTAAAACTGGCTAGTGTTTTGTTAATTGTCGTTAGATGGATATTTCAATGGGGCAAAACGCTCAAGGCTGCGTCAAGGATCGCCATCATTACACCCTTGATAGAGTATTAAGTACAAACAAATAAAAAGTGAGTGGTGCGCTCTGGCCGTCGCTCCGCCCGCATACGGAATCGTATTCCGTCAAGCTCAACTCGTTGAGCCAGTTTCCGACTGTGCCGGTGGTGGTGCGGCGAGACGCTGACCACAGCACCCTACAAAACTAATTTGCCTGCACTTAGTTTGGTGTCCTGATTGAGCCACATAAAAAGACCGTTTCTCGAGAAGTTAGATAAGTTGATGGGCTGCAGATGAACAACAGGAAGCTTAAACCTGAAAAGGTGTATCTCAGGTTTGGATTTTTGATTAAAGTCTGAATAAAAAACCAGTGTTTCTAATTTTGTCACTGTGTTGAATTTGATGAGTCAAAATCACTATGGCTGTTTAAGTTGGACTTAAAGACTTCCTGAAAATTTATCTAACCTCAAATTCTTTTGTTCGTGGTTGCTTCCCAGCGCAGACACAATATTAGAAGGTTACCTATCATGTTATGAGGAGTGGGATTAATATGTTGGCTACTAGAAAGATTCACCAAGTGAGATCGAATCGAATGAGTTCGATGCGTTCACTGTTTTACATTATAGTTGTTTTAGGGATCGCCCTGATTTTTACCCCTAATCATCTTGACCTTGGTTCAATTGCAGAATCACTGACTCAACCACCCGTTGATTTCAGGTTAGTAGAGCCTAAAATGCGTTATATACCGGCCGCCGATGCCCAGAATATGGCAAATTTTATCCCCCCATCGGCCGTGGAGCTTAACCTTGAATCCTCAAGTGATTACCTGCCTGTCTCTGCGAGTGAAAGCGACCAACCAATGCTGGCCGCAATTGTGGAAGATCCCTCTAGGGACGCAGTCATCTCATTGGGTAGTAATATCCTTTTCCATATTGAGTCTGAGACATTTGAAAATACGATTGCACTTGAGTTTGCTTCGCTATACCAGTTAGATGCAGGTGATCAAGAGCTATCACTTGAGTATTCTCAAAGAATGCGGGAGTTTGAAGTCAATATTGTCGATCAAGTAACTGGAGAAATTCGTCATGAATTTGATCACCCGGTACGAACAGTTTTTGACTTACGAGACTATGGAATTGATACAAACATGATGGGGGGTAACTTTTACTTAGCCTATCAAGACCCAGATGAGCCTAATTCATGGACTGATGTTCCAATTACAATACATGATAGTACTGGCCTAATTTCGGCCGAGGTGACTCACTTTTCTACTTGGGCGACCGGTTGGCGGCCGGAGCAGTGGACGTTTCACTGGGACCCACCGGCCGTCAGTGAATATTCAGGGGCCGCAACCTACAGTTATCCCATCGAGCTGCCACCCGGCCGAAACGGTTTGCAACCCAATATTGCGCTTAGCTACTCAAGTAATGCCTTGAATGGTGCCATCAAGCAGGCTGGGTCCGGCCGTTTAGGAACAGGTTGGTCACTGCCGGAAATTGCAGTTGTTCGCTCGCGTATTGGTATAAACGGAAGCGCGATAACGAAGGCTCACAATGACCCACTCCGGCTTGTTATTAATGGAACCGGATATAAACTGATTGAAATTACGGACTCAATTGAAGAAGGAGCTAAAAATGGTGGAGACAAGGTCTACATAGCAGAAGACGCACCGAATGTGCGCGTCATTGGCTATATCAGCGAAGGTAATTATTTTCCCGGAATTACTGGTATTGAAGATTATACGGGAGGAACCAACAAAAGTAGTTTTGACGATTTTATTTATTTTATCGTTCAACTTGGCGATGGAACTATTTACCGTTTAGGTGGTGAGCCAATGCCCCGTTTGAATGATGGGGAGACGCCCATCTTAAAAAATCCAGATCCGAATAAACCTTCTGCAACTACAATTCAGGAGCTGTGGAGATCTGGGAATAATATAAGAGTCCTGACTGATTATATGCATATTGAATGGCATGTTAATCAGGTTACCGATCCTTTTGGTAATCAAATCATCTATACATACTTAGATTTTGAAGATTCTCTTGATACCCTACGAAATGGAGAAACGCCTGTTGATGGAAACTTGGATGGAGCAATTGGCCCTGTCGCCGACACAGGCCACCGCAGCTTTGTGCGCCCAGCGGCCGTTGACAAAATTTACTACAACTTTCAAGATCATCTCCAAAATGTAGAACCAGATTTCTACAATCTGCCAAATTTAGATGTAGCTAAAGCGGGAACAGTGGTCAATTATGAGTATATTGACAATAAATATTTATGGAAAATCCAAGCTGATCATTTAAATCAGCCATTTGTAGAGTACGTCATCGACTCGATACCCAAAACTGTTAGGGATGGGAGCTGTGATGTCAAAACAGATGAGACCAACGCAATAATTAAAAGAGAAACTACCACCAGAGTCGTTAATGACATTATCAAAACGGGATACGGGTTTGTTGAAGATGGGGAAAATCCACCAACAGAACAAGCTCCTGTGACATCTTTTTCATATGAGGCATTGCCTAATTTTTATAATGACAATGAATTTTATGCCCCTGAACTAGAGGTAAATGGACCTTGCTTCTATTACCATCGTTTAACAAAAGTTGACAATGGCCTTGGTGGGAGAGTTGAATTTGAATATGATCATGATGGCCGCACTCATTCAGGTAATGAAGGTTATGAGCGTTGGTATACAGCTTCAGCTTCAGGCCCAACAAATTACCCACCTGTTGTACGGAATTATTGGGTCAAATCAATGATGACATATGATGGGACAAAAAACAGTGATGGGACTGAGAGAAGCGTTAAAACTGAATATAATCGCACTGCTGCTTGCTATGTTCAAAAGGGGAGTTATGGCCATCGAGATCAATCAATTCCCGATTTTGATGGAAAGCAGCCAACAGATCAGTATGGCAAACCTAAAAACGCATGTGTGTTTAATTTTGATGATGAACAAGTAGAAAGAGAGTTACCTAATTATGGACTCTTATCAGGCTGGCAGCATGTCAATATCCGTACCTATACATTCAATCAAACTGGGGGGCAGGTTGTATCAGCCGTCGACCTTGAATTTGAAATGGACTACTCTAAAGGGGTCGGCAAAATCCTAAAACGCTCTACCTTAGGCTATGACGGCTCGGGAGACCTAGAGCTGAAGGTAGCTCAAGAGGTTACAACAACCTACCATTCCTATGATGTCTATGGTGCCCTGTTTAGGCCTGTCGAAAAAGTGACGACAAAAACCTTTGATCTAGAAGATAACAGTCGCACAATGTTGTCGTACAACCAGACCCACTACAGTGAAACAGATAGATTGTTTGGTAACGTGACAAGCACTATTTCTGCACACTTAGATGATGAAATCGGTGATGATCGAATCTATGATGGGACGGTCACAGAGCGATATTATGAATATAGCAACCGTTTAAATGACGGCTACTGGTGGCCTTCTCGCTTAAGGGAGAAGATAACATATGATTGGCAATTAACTGGCCCAACTGCGGGTGAAGGGCATTCTACTGAAACCAAAACAGAGCTGAATAACACCTCTTATGGATATGACTCTGACTGGTCTCACCCTCGGCCGACTTCCGTTACAACAGGTTTGGGAGATCTGACTGTCGCAACTCAAACCGGTTTTGATGCATTTGGAAATGTTAACTGGACAGTTGATCCAAAAAATCGTCCTACTCAAATTGAGTATGATTCAACTTACAATCTGTATCCCGTCAGTGTCAAAAACGCGGCTTCTCAAGAAACTAGATTCTGCATTATTGGTATTATGGATTTTATGGAGTCTAGTTGTGAACCAAAAAATGAGGGTGAGAATAATGATGAGGAGGCTGTACCCGTTGGACCTGTTGGCACCTTGTGGCAAGTTGAAGACTCAAACAACCTGTTAACAACCTATAAATATGATAGTTTAGGTCGGTTAGTTAATGTGTATGGTCCGGCAGATCAGGGAGTCAGTCCAGCAGTTAGTTACACCTATAGCGATGATCAATATCCGCTCACCATTGAGGCAAGAACTGTTAACAATCTAGCACCCATTGTTTTGCAAACATTTGATGGCTTTGGTCGTGTAACTCGTCAGCAATCAAGAGGGGCCGATATTTTTCATGAGGGGTCAGAAGATAAGAAGATAGTATGGACAACCTTCGAATATGATGAGTTGGGGCAGCTTGTAAAAGAATCAATTCCGCATGTGAGTGGGTCAAGCAACGTTGCATTTACAGAATATGTCTATCCTCACACCATTCAGGACGATAATCTAATCAATGCTGGTGACATGATCGTTTATGCACCAGACCAAACTGAATCAACAACTTTCAACCGTATTCTAAATGCCGCTTATGATGAAATCTTTGATGGATATCGTCTAGTCACCGCTGTCATTGACGGAAATAAAAATGCTCGAGCATCGATTGTAGATCATGAGGGGAATTTAGAACGACTCTTTGAATTTGAGACCATTGGTTCTGAAGAAACACTTGAGTATGCTACTTATGCTCAAACAATGTACACCTATGACGGCTACAACCGGTTAGCCACCGTAACTGATGCCCAAGGTAATGAAACACGATTGAGCTATGATGCGCTAGGGCGAAAAACGTTGATGGACGACCCTGATATGGGACGCTGGCACTATGAGTATGACCTTACTGGAAATCTGACAAAACAGACGGACGCAAATGATGATGTCTTGTGTTTTAGCTATGACATTCTTGATCGGGTTAAAACAAAATGGAGCGGAAACTGTAATAATATCCCAGCGCGAGGAGATGATAATTGGCTGGCTGCTTACACCTATGACACGGCCGTAAATGATGGGGTAAATCTTTATGGAGGGTTAGATGGTCAGTTAACTGCTATCAGTTGGGCATCTCGATCTGCGGCCGGTTACGACGTAGAGATGTTTGAGTATGATAATGAGGGGCGAAATACTGCACACTTGCGGTTGATAAACGGGCACCCATTCCGAATGGAGTACAGCAGTTTCGATCGACTTAATCGGCCTCGAACAGTTACCTATCCAGACAATGAACAAGTTGATATTACATTTGATCGACTTGGAGAGGAAACATTGACGGCCGGAGTAGATTCCCTTGTCACCTCAGTAACCTATAACGAAAGGGGACAAATGACCTCCCTTACCCGTGATAGCGGCGGTCAAAGCACCATCTACAATTACTTCGGGAGTAATAACAACTTCCGACTTTATCAACTTCAGCACGGTGGAAGTGTATTCGGGCCTGCCAGTATTGCTACGTATGAGTACGCTTATGACAAAGTCGGCAATATTACATCTATTTTGACCTTTGATTCATCGTCTAATAGTGCAGAGTCACCGGCTGACACACAAATATTTGAATATGATCACCTGTATCGTTTGACTAGTGCATCTGGAACGGGGTCACCCAGTGCATATACACGTGTTTTTGAATATGACACCATTGGTAACATCCAGTCAATTCTGCGGGAAGATGGCATCACCCGTAATTATAACTATTATGATGGGCTGAATGGTTACGATCCATTTGTGGATGAGCCTAGTATTGGCCCAACTCATCCAACCCATCATTTGCCCCATGCGGTTGTGACAGCCGGTTCACACACATTTCGGTATGATAACAATGGAAATATGCTTGAGCGGAATGACAAGACTGGTAGCTATACACAAGAATTTGACTCAGAAAACCGGCTTGTCAAAGTCACTGCAGGCAACAGCGATGTGACGCAATTCTTCTACGATGCGGCCGGGCAGCGGACAATGACCATCAACCCAGATGGTAGCATTACCTACTATCCATTTCCCAATTACGAAGAAGTTCATGAAGCATGCCCTCTAGACGTTGTATGTGAGGCACTACCTCAAGAAGCTGAGAGTGGGAATTTGTCTGGGGAAATGAGAATTATTTTAGATGAAAATGCCAGCAACGGCCGCGCTATTGTCGGTAGCAACGTAGATTATGAGACATTGGTTGAAGCGGACAAAGTGGATTTCAAAGTATCTGTTCAGCAAGGGGGAGAGTACTTTATTGAAGCTAGTGTATTAGCACCTAGTTTTGATTCAAACTCCCTTTTCTGGACCGTGGATAGCCAACCGGGTGTTGAGCGAACTTGGCACATGGACACGGATGATCAATATGCGGTGCAAAAAGTTTCTGATGGCGGAGACCCTGAAGGAGGCAATGCTGGCCAAGCCGTTTATCTCCCGGCTGGTGAACGCACAATTAGTTTCTATCATCGGGAATCTGGCGTTCGGTTAGATCGAATTAAGCTCCTAGCCAAGCCCCCGGAATCTTGTGGCGAACTTCTGCAAGAAGCAGAAAACGGCGTATTGCACGGCCGGATGGCCTTGATTACAGATGGTAACGCCAGTGGTGGTCAAGCGATTGGTGGAAGCGGAGCAGACCACTCCTCTGGTATTGTGACAGCCGACCGTGTGGACTACTGTGTGACCATTAGTGAAGCAGGTGAATATGCAATTGATGCGGCTGTGATTGCATCTGACCTGAGCGCAAACTCTATGTTTTGGACCGTAAATGGAGAGCCAAGCAGCGGATGGATATGGCATATGAGTCCAACCAGCAGTTATGGGCAACAAGCGGTATCTGAAGGAGGCCGCGTAGAAGGCGGCAATTCGGCAAAAACCATCTCTTTGTCGGAAGGTGATCACATTATTAGTTTTTATCACCGTGAGCAGAATGTGCGTTTGGATCGGTTTGCGCTCAAACGAGTTGCACCTCCACCTACACCAACCGAAACTGCGACACCAACCTCAACACCTACTCCGTTTGTTTCATGTGGGGACTTGGCCCAAGAGGCTGAAAATGGCACGCTTTACGGCCGGATGGAGATCATCAGCGATGTGAACGCTAGTGATGATCAGGCGATCGGGGGCAGTGGTATTGAGCACGCTACTTTAGTGACAGCAGATCGTGCTGACTACTGCTTTACCATTACCCAACCGGGAGATTATTACATCAATGCGGTTGTGAAAGCACCTAGTTTCGCCGCCAATTCCATGTTTTGGACGGTAGACAATCAGCCCAGCGGCGGCCGGGTGTGGCACATGAGTCCAAACAGCAACTACACTCAGCAAGCTGTCTCTAATGGTGGGAATGCTAGTGGTGGCAACTTGGCTGAAATAGTCAATTTATCGGCCGGTGATCACATGCTTAGCTTCTACCTGCGCGAGCCGGATGTGCTGTTGGATCGCTTTGAAATTGTTGATGCTTCCAGCCAGCCAACACCAACCCCTTACCCAACCTCTGTACCCGGTGCAGGCTTGGACCAGTATGGTTTCCCACTGATTGACTATTCAAACGTCGGGATTACCGGTGG
>JBCCSO010000055.1:0-14328 GCA_039199965.1 Chloroflexota bacterium
AAGGTGGCCTAAGTCAGTAGATTGATTTCTTGGCGAAACGATGCTGACTGAATCAACATTGATTCAATAGAAATGGTAAAAGCAAAGAAAAAGCAGCCCAAACAAAAACATGTACCCCAACGGACATGTGTGGTCTGTCGAGAAAAAACAGACAAGCGGGAGCTGTTTAGGATTGTTAACAACGCGGATGAGGGCATATTGATTGACCTCACCGGAAAGAAAAATGGCCGCGGCGCATACATCTGTAGCAAAGCGATCTGCTGGCAGAAAGCCACACAAACTAATGTATTAGATGGTGCATTGCGCACTACCGTGCAACCGGAAATTAAACAGAATCTTATGAACCGGTTTGAAGAGTTAAATAAAACGATGGGTTCAACCGCATGAACATCAGAGCTCAGCGGCCGCTGACCCAAAAACATCTGGAGCCCTGTATGTAAAAGATTGCTATCTATTTGATTTCCTCTTTGCACATACGGGCTTCAATAGTTAATGCTAACGGGTGAAAAACATCGTTTTTCACCTAATAAGGACATTGAGAAGTTAATGGCAGAAAAAACGACGATTGAAATCCCCGATTTTATTACTGTGCGTGAGTTGTCAACGCTGATGGATGTAAGCCCGATCAACATTATTAAAGAGTTGATGGGAAACGGCATCATGGTCAATATCAATCAAGAAATTGACTTTGATACAGCATCTATCGTTGCCGAAGAGATGGGTTTTGACCCTATCGAGGTCGTTGAAGAAGAGGAAGAAGACGACGGTAGCGATCGCCCAGAGTGGCGCAAAATCCTTGCTGCTGAAAAATCTAGAAACCTGCAAACTCGCCCGCCGGTTATTACGATGCTGGGTCATGTTGACCACGGCAAAACGTCTTTGCTGGATGTGTTCCGCAAGGCGAATGTGGCTGATGGTGAGCACGGTGGTATCACGCAGCATATAGGAGCCTATCAGACTAAGTACGACGGAAACACCGTTACATTTTTAGACACCCCGGGCCATGCCGCATTTACTCAAATGCGTGCTCGCGGTGCCCGCTCGACCGATATCGCTATTTTGGTGGTAGCGGCCGATGACGGCTTGATGCCGCAAACGCGCGAGGCTATTGACCATGCAAAAGCGGCTAAGGTGCCCATCATCGTGGCGCTCAACAAAATTGACTTGCCAACTGCGCAGCCAGACATGGCAAAGCAGCAACTGATGGAAGTTGGCCTAACCCCGGATGAATGGGAGGGAGATACGCTAGTCGTTGAGGTGTCGGCCAAAGAAAAAATAGGTATCGATGACTTGATGGAAGCTATCCTGCTAACGGCCGAAGAGCTCAACCCGCAGGCCAACCCCGTAGCAGAACCGTCAGGCACCGTGCTGGAAGCCCAAACGGAACGCGGCAAAGGTGTGACTGCAACTGTACTGGTGCAAAATGGGACGCTCAAAGTGGGCGATACATTGCTAATTGGCGAAAACTTCGGCCGGATTAAAGCGATGTACGACCACAAAGGGAAACGTGTTAAGCAAGCAGAACCTTCTGTGCCGGTGCTTGTATCAGGGCTGAACGGCCTTCCATCGCCCGGTGATCAGTTTAAAACGGTCAAAGATGAAAAGACCGCACGCAAGATTGTGTCAGATATGCAGTCTGCAACAACGGTACAGAATGCTGGACGGGCAAACTTAGACGCTTTCTTTGCAAAACTCACCTCTGGTGAAAACGAAACCCTTCGTTTGATTGTAAAGGCTGACGTACAGGGCTCACTTGAACCGATTGTGTCGTCTCTAAGTAAAATCGAAAATGAAGAAGTTGAGCTTGAGATTTTACGCGCTGATACCGGCAACGTGACGGAAAGTGATGTAATGTTGGCCTCTGCATCTGAGGCGATTATCTTGGCCTTCAATAGTGGGGTCGATTCGGCCGCCCGTTTGGCCGCAACTAGTGATCACGTTGAAATCCGCAATTACAACATCATTTATCATTTGCTTGAAGACATTGAAAAAGCGATGAAAGGCATGATGGCTCCGCGCTATGAGCAGGTCATCATCGGCCGTG
Organism: Chloroflexota bacterium; assembly: GCA_039199965.1. Taxonomy (GTDB): domain Bacteria; phylum Chloroflexota; class Anaerolineae; order Promineifilales; family Promineifilaceae; genus WTJY01. The sequence continues at coordinate 2,045 of JBCCSO010000055.1, forward strand.
CTGAAGTCCGCGCAGTCTTCCGTATTCGCCGCATTGGCAATATTGCCGGTTGTTTTATGCGGACCGGTGAAGGGCGAAGGAACGCCCAAGGTCGCGTGATCCGCAATCGTAGACTGCTTCACGATGACAAGATCACCAGTTTGAAGCATTTGCAAGAAGACGTGCGTGAGATTCGTGAAGGATTTGAATTTGGCGTTAAAGTCGGTGACTTTGACGATTATCAAGAAGATGACCTGATCGAGTTCTACATCACCCGTCAGGTACAACCCTAACCATACATGATTGGCGATTTTGGATTTATGATCAAACTCAGTCGTAAATCCAAAATCCAAAATCTAAAATCAATATGGGTAAGATCAAACAGCAGCGCGTTGCGGAACAGATTAAAGTGGCTGTCAGTGAACTGGTTCTTTTTGAGATTAATGATCCTCGTGTTCAAGGGATCACTGTCACCGACGTGTCAATTGACCGCGAACTACAGCACGCAGACGTAAAAATTAATGCACTGGGAGATGAGTCTCGTCAGGCTGAAGTATTAGAAGGCTTTTCGAGTGCTCATTCATTTATTCGGCGCGAGCTGGGCCGCCGCCTGAAATTACGCAAAACCCCCCAGATTCACTTCCACTGGGACCATTCGCTTGACCAAGTGTTAGAGATTGAAAATCTTCTGAATAATCTTGAAATTCCGGCCGAAATTGACAGCTCAACTGCGGCTCCAGCCGAAATTGACGAGTCGATTGCGACTCCAGCCAAAATTGATGACTTGACCGCAGATTCGGCCGAAACAGATCAAGCTTCACCGGATGCTTAAATCTCGTACTTAGGTATCGCTTCACCCCCCTACCTGCTACCCACTAAACGCCATCAACTAGAAAAAAGGAGTTTCAATTGGATACAACTACAGTTGAAAAAATAAAACAGGCTATTGAGCAGGCATCAAATGTGCTGGTTACAACCCATATTGGTCCTGATGGGGACGCACTGGGATCGTTAACGGCCGTTGGGCAGATGCTTGAAGCGATGGGTAAGAATTTTGACTTGGCCTGTGACGATGGTATTCTGCGTAAATTCGACTATCTTCCCCTAGCGAAAACTGTGCGTCGTCGGGTAGATACGCGTAAAATCTACGATTTGCTGATTGCGGTTGACTGCGGTGACGAGCATCGGATGGGGTACGTTTACAGCAAGCTGACCTGCGAGCCGGTTATTATCAATATCGACCATCACATCAGCAACAATAATTTTGGTCACATTAATTTGGTTGTGGCTGACACTACATCTACGGCCGAAATTTTAGCCAAGCTGATTCCGATGGTGGGAGTTCCGCTTGATCAAGGGATTGCAACCAGTTTGTTGACCGGCATGGTGACCGATACGCTGGGTTTCCGCGTAACTGGTGTAGGAGCAGAAACACTCAAAGCTGCTGGAGACTTGATTGCGGCCGGTGCAAATTTGGCCGACATCACACTTAGGGCCCTCGTGCTACAAGACATCTCAACTGTCAAAATGTGGTCATTAGGGCTAAACAAAATGTATGTTGAGGACGGAGTTGCGTGGTCGGCCGTATCTGTCAAGGATCAGCAGTCAATCAGCGATGATCCTGTTAGCACACACGGCTTGGGTAATCTGATTTCTGACATCCACGGTGTAGCGATGAGTGCCGTCTTCACCGAAAAAGAAGATGGTGAAATTAAAGTTGGTTTCCGCTCACGGCCGCCGTGGGATGTTGCCACTTTGGCGACTGAATTAGGTGGTGGCGGCCATCGTTTTGCATCAGGCTGTTCTCAATACGGTGAGTTAGAAGACGTTGTCGCCAACGTTGTGGCCAAAGCCAAAGCTGCTATCACTGAGCAGCGCAAAGCCCTAAAGGGCAAAGGTGAAAAGCTTCTATAGCTAAGATCATCTGACAAACTCCCCCAAAATGGAAGGCATTTTAAATATTGATAAGCCACACGCCATGACCTCACACGATGTGGTCGGCCGTGTACGACGCGTTGCTGGCCTACGCCGGGTGGGTCATACTGGCACGCTTGATCCGATGGCGACCGGTGTTTTGGTTGTGTGTTTGGGACGCGCTACCCGCCTGGTTGAATACGTCGTTGGTCGCCCAAAAACTTATCTTGGCGTGGTTAGACTGGGGCAAACAACTGACAGCTATGATGCTGATGGGGAGATTTTGACAGAGGCAGCCGTTCCAGAGCTGTCTACAGCTATCCTAGAGCCACTTCTTGATCAATTTCGCGGGGATATTATGCAAATTCCCCCGATGGTGTCTGCCATTAAAAAAGATGGCAAAAAGCTGTATGAGCTGGCACGCGAAGGGAAAACGGTTGAACGGCCGCCGCGGCCTGTAACTATTTATGAGCTAGACTGCTTGTCTATTGATGGGCCAGATATTGCCCTGCGTATTCGGTGTAGTGCAGGCACCTATATTCGTTCAATTGCGCACGATTTGGGGCAACTATTAGGCTGTGGAGGGCACTTGATCAGCCTGCGCCGGGAGCAAGTGGGGAAATTTGATCTTGACTCCGCCGTGTCCTTAGATGAGCTATCATCTGAAAATGTCGATTCGTACTTGCAGCCGATGGATTTAGCCGTTGATCATTTGCCTAAAGTTGTTGTGTCTGCGGAAGATGAGCGTGATCTGTTGAATGGTAAACTGGTAAGCAGACAAGCTGATTCACCTGACACTGAACTTGTGCGCGTTTACAATCCAACCGGCCGGTTTGTGGGGCTGGTTTCATCACATCAAGCCTACTGGAAAGCCAAGAAGATGTTTGTGGATGCTGGATAGTAGCTGGTGGATGGTACCAAATATCATCCATCAACTAGCTTCCAACCACTACCAGCCATCTACCAAATTGCGTATCTGAATTGTAAGCATGCTTTTCTGACACCAATCACTAGAACGCTCTTAAGAAAGAGTAAGCTATAATTTTGCCATGCAGCATTTTTCTAAACTGACTGACTTATCTGATCCACAACCAACCGCTGTTGCCTTGGGTATGTTTGATGGAGTCCACAAAGGCCATCAGGCCCTTCTCAAAGCGATGGTAACTGAAGCCCGTCAAAAAGGGTTACGAACAGCCGCGCTGACCTTTTTCCCTCATCCTCGCGCATTTTTGCTCAAGCGCTTCGGCCGCCAATACTTAACCACGGTTGAAGAGCGGGCTGCATTAATTGGTGAGTGCGATATCGACTTAATCATCACCACACCGTTTAATGAGTCAACCCGCCATACACGCGCATTAGAGTATGTTGAGCTTATGCAAAAGCATTTAGGCATGGTTGAGATTTGGAGCGGTGATTTTGGTTTTGGCTATGAGCGAGAAGGGACGGCTGAATACTTGCGTCAGCTTGAAACTGAACAGCTATTCCAAGTCTTTGAGTACGAACATAAGTTATCTCTTGAAGGCGATGTGGTGAGCAGTAGCCGAATTCGTCACAGTCTGGATGAAGGTAATATCGAAGATGCTGCATTGTGCTTGGGCCGAAACTATAGTCTAAGTGGTGAAGTTATTAAAGGGGATCAGCGAGGTCGAACGATCGGTTTTCCAACGGCTAATTTGGACGTATGGGAAGAGAAAGTTATTCCTGCTAATGGGGTATATGCGACTTGGGTCGATTTGCCCAACGGCGAGCGCTGGATGTCTGCCACCAATGTCGGCGTTCGGCCGACCGTAGACGGCCAAAGCATGCGCATTGAGGCTCATCTGCTTGATTTTGAGGGCGACCTTTATGGTCAAAACTTAGGACTTGAATTTGTACAGCGGGTGCGCGGTGAGAAACGCTTTTCTGGTTTGGAAGAACTCAAGAACCAAATTGATGTAGATGTTGCAGAGATCCGTAGAATTCTAGCAGATTAGTTGTTTAGGTCGGGGGTCTCATTATTGAGCCGCGCGGTACCTTCTAAAGAAAAAGAAAAGGGCTGCAATAATCAATAGTGATGCCAAACAAATAAGCGACAGAACTAAAGCGATGACGAAGGTTGGGATTCCACCTGTATCACTCGCTGTTTCATCTGATGCCACTTCTGTAACCGATTCTTCAATTTCTACTTCTGCAATTTCAGTGCTAACTGGTGTTGGAAAAGGACGTGGTGTGTTTGTTGGCTCAATTGCTACTGCCTCTGGCTCAGGCGTGTCGGCTGCAATCGCTTCAATTACGATGGGGATCGGAGTGTCCTGAGGTCTAACGCGGGTGGGCAAAAATCCTGAAGATTCAAGCTCACCAACATTGTTTTGGGCTACTTCTCGTATGAGGGATGGATCGATATTTTCTGAATTTCGGGATGCTGAAATGATTCGAAACCTTGCAGCATCGCGTAGTGTGATGTAGCTAATCACCTGATCTGATGGGGCAACCCAAACCTCATCTGTTCCCAGCGGTCCATAGTTTCGGTAAACGTACTCGACCAAACTCCCAATCCGGCCTTCTATTCCCTCATTTTCTAGCTCTTCTAATTCCCCATGGCTAATGGTGTTATACCAAATATGCTTGGTTTCATCAGTATTACGTGCGATCCAATCGATACGACGGATAACCTCTTCAAGATTATCCCCATCGATGGTAGCATCACGGCCAACTGGCAGATCTGGATTGTAGGCAAATACCTGTATGTTTTCGACAAACTGATCAACTGCGTTTTGATCAATCAGAAGCGGATAGCGGCCACCTGATTCGTTGATGCGCAAACTGATTGCTGGATCATCACGTAATTCCATAACGGCCGGATGGAATTGGTCTAAAAAGCAGGGGGCTGCAAACGAAATAACGGTGTACTCCGGCCGTGAAGAAGGTTCAATGACCGCATTTAGGATTTCTTGCCCTTCTACAATATTTTCAATGTACTCACCGGGGCGTGGCTCACAATCGTAATAATCATACGAGTGGTTGCCGATGCTCCAGCCTTCTGTGATCAAGTCTTGTATACGCCTTGTTGTTAGTAAGTTGGCCCGGCCTTCTGGTCGGATAATGGGCTCACCTATCAGGAATAAGGTGGCGCGCCAGTCTCGTTCTTCAAATTGGCTGATCGATCCCTCTAAATTAAAATTGTCATCAAAGCCGTGGGACCATGCCCACTGCTGATTGAACTTCAGAGTTGCTGGTGCGAAGCTGCCAATGAGTGGATTGCCGGCCGTTTGAGTGAAAAAAGATAGCTCAATTGAGTCCCCATCCGTTGTGATAGAAACAACCCCTTTTGTTTCGTCATATGTGTAAATCAGATCACCCCCGTCCAAATCAGTTACCCTAATTCCACTCGCTTCACCCACGGCTACATTTAGCGTTACATCGTTAAAAGGTAAGTTGGGAGCGGCAGACCGATCAATCTGCCAGCGAATGACGTACTCATCTTCAGCCGCTTCTAATAGATTGGTAGATGAGCTGACCATTGCAATGAAGAAGATGAAGACAAAAGCGATGGTGACCCGCATAAGATTAAGGTGATGTGCATTCATTGAATTGATGTTGAGAGCAGATGCTTTTATAGGGTTTATGAAATTCTAACAAAATAGGGGTTGACAAGGCGTGACGCGGTGTGTCATAATGCTTTTAACGCGCTGCGTCACAATGATGCAAGCACATTCAAAATTTTAAATCAAAAGATGACATTATGTCAGGGGACATTTTACCCCCCGGCTAACTAGGAGATAATCAACAATGAGTGAAAAGACAAAAAAATCAGAAAACGTAGTTGTAGAGGAAGAAGTAATTCAAGATACAGCAAATCTTTTCTTTGACAGTGCTCGTAAAGCTATGAACGCTAGCCTTGGTGCCGTTGACTTGGCTCGTGAAGAAGTTGCTAAACTTCTCGAGAAAACACAAACAGACGTTGAAGAAATTTTTAACAACCTTGTAGAGCGTGGCGAATCATTCGGTTCACAAAACCGCCAGCGCATTGAAGAGGCAGTTGAAACCCGCAAAACACAAGCCGAAGAAGCTGTTACAGATCTTCGCGCAACCATCGATGTACAAGTAGAAAAAGCTTTGCACAACATCAACATTCCAACGAAAGCTGACATCGACGACCTGAGCAAAAAAATCGCTAACTTGACCCGCAAAGTCAATGCGATGGCTAAAGAAAAATAATAACGACTAACAATCTTCGAAGCTGATAGTCTAACAATTACATAATTTAATGGAAGCGGATAACTCAAAAGTTGTCCGCTTTTTTTTGTTTAAGGTTAAAATTATTTTTGGTTTTGAGTTAATGTTAGACAACTTAGCTGTAGCCATATTTCATGATTTTTTCTCTTTGCTACTTAGGCCCAAAATACACATGGTCGCACGCAGCTGCTCTTCGTGCCAAACGACTGCTGCCAGAGCTCGCACGGGCTGAACTGGTGCCGATCGTATCTTCAAAGACACTGTTTAAGCAGCTACTAGATAATGATTCTGCGGCCGCTATTGTGCCAACTTACAATCTTGAGCAGGGAATTGTCTATGATTTTGCTCGGTTTCACCTGTTTGAAGAGGTTGGATCGCTTGAACTCAAAACCAAAATGTGTTTATTTGGGTCAGCCGAAACTGTTTCAGACTTGAAAATAATCTATACCAAAGACACGGTGCTGCCTCAGGTAAGCGATTGGCTGAGCTCACTGCCCAAACACATCAAGATTGTGGCTAGACCAGACATCTCGACTGCGACTGGCGTAAAGATGGCGGTTGCTGAGCCATTGACCGGGGCCATTTGTTCAGAGGCGGCCGGGCATGCGCACGGTCTAAAGCCGCTCGCTTTAGGCATTGCGAACAAGCCTGAAAACTATACCGCCTTTTCTGTATTCAAGAGACAAGAAGATTTTTCACAGCCATCTATCCTAAATTCACCCCCTGAATATGGTTTTGGCATAGATAGCAATCTAGAACGGAAACTCATGGCTGGTGGCCAATCTGTACTGTGGCACATTGGTTCAGAGTACAACCAAGTGCTTCATTTGGGTCACATAAGCGCTGTCCTGACGCTGCACAAGCTGGCGTCATTTGGCAATTATTTAGTCATTCAAGTAGAGGATTTAGCCAATGCAACCAATCTTGTGGAGGCTATTCGACAAGTCATGGATGGCTATGACTTTGAAATTCTGGCGGCACCAGACCGTAAAGAAATTTTTAATCCACTGGCTGTGCCGCTGGTTATGCAGGACTGGCTTGAGGGTCGAGCGAATATTCGAGGGTGTGATCGGGTGGAAGGCCGGGAAGCAGAGAGGCTATCTTTATTCTGCAACCATCAGGTGCTACAGCACGCCCTAAAACAAACGGGAGTAGATTTGGTTGTAGCGGGGCCATCTCTGTTGCCTGATCTAAAAATGCTTGCTAAATATTCAGGGCAAATTGTACCGACCATTCTGACAGACTATCTGCACGGGGTTGACTACTACGCAAAAATGTCAGCTAAACGCGCCAACCAGATCAATTGGCCAATAGAGAAAGAGGACTACGCCAACCAGCTTCCGCAGCACATGATTGATCTTCACTTTCATCCTGACCGGATAAAATATTCTTTACTCCAATCAAAATTCTCTGCTTTAATCGCCCATGAGTCCGCCTAAAATTTATCTTTATTTTTGTTTTCTGGTAACGCTGCTCTGTGTGAGCTGCGCGAGTCCAACACCGCAATCTATCGAGCGTGAGGGCACGGACACACAGCTAGGTCCTGTCAAAGCAGAGGCGGGTTTAGTTATTGTTCAGCCCCCGGCCGGATATAGTGCTAGCAACGGCCGTAGCGGGGTCACGTTGAACGGGGTGGGAGAGTTTGGTGAAAAACTAATCGGAATCAAAATACAAACTGCGCTGGGTACCGCCTCATCCCTTGATAATTTGATTGACGATTACATGAATGATTTGCCCGATAGCTGGAACGGGGTGATTAGTGATGAAACGATTGGAGGCTTAAACGGCCGCAGTACCGGCTATGCCCTTGAAGAGTCTGGTGAATTGTCAGTAACTGGCAGAGCTGCTGCTGTTAGTGACGGAAAGTTTGATTACCTGATTTTTGCCATCATGCATCAAAATGACTGGATTAGCGGAGGATCACTCGAGTTTAATGAGGTGGTGACATCGGTGGTATTTGATGATGTTGCTGAAGCGGCTGAAAATAGCCCAAGGGTGGTAGAAAACCTACCAGAAGCAACACCAGTGCCTGAAGAAGAAACCGATCCTGAGGCGTTGTTTGAAATTCCGCCATTTGCAGGACAATCGGCCGATGGTTACGCATGTTTTGGGGGGTTTGATTCAAGCTTAATCTGCATACTTCCATCGGGTGAAATTCGTCACTTTACGGCTGAAAATTCAGCGATGGATGTAGATTCTGTGTATAACCTGCATGCGTGTTCCGATGGTCGCATTGTGCAAGTAGATGTGCGCGGACTTAAACTGTTTGATGGTGAAACATTCAGACGCATTTCGGGACCGGCCGATCAGAGTGGAGCAGACTTAGCGCGCTGTGGACCAAACCTAGAGCTGTGGATGACCAACTTTAACGGTGCGCATGTTAACCGTGGGAACGGATGGGAAACATTTACAAAAGAAGAGATATTCGTGGATGGTGACACGCTGCTCAATCAGATCCAAATTGGGCCGGATGGAACCGCTTGGGTGATTTCATTCAACGAGGTTGCCTATTTGCCCCCAAATCAAATGGAGTGGGTGGCTTTTGCTGAAGGAGACGGCTTTGACGAGCAATACTTTTTAGATGGCTTGATGTTAGATGATGATGGAACACCGTTTGTCAGTCATTCAAACGGGCTGCTCTGGTTTGATGATAACCAGTGGAATAATTTAGATAGCAACACATTCTGGTCAACGATTAGTTTGGCTCAAACGGCCGACAATCAAATTTATATAACTACGCTGTCTGATGGGATCGTTGTGACCAATCGGCAGGAGATTCAATATGTAACCACGGCTGATGGGCTCACCCGTAACGGCACAGAAGAGATTCAAATTGACGGCCGCGGCCGGATTTGGATTACACATGAATTGGGGCTAGACGTTAATGATGGTTCTGCGTGGCAGTCGCTTAGAATGGACAATACCCTTATTCCATATAGCGATTACCTGACGCTTGTGGTGGTGGGGGAAGGCCCTCAACTGCCAGCAATTGTACAGGAAGAAGATGGAAGCGTAGTTGGCAAGCTCGTTTCCCCCAGCGGCCGGGTAATGGCAAACACAGCGGTTGAAATGTGTGTGGATGGGTATGTGTCAGCCTTCGGCCTTGAAGATTCCCCCTGCGGAGATGATCCGCTCAAATTCTCTACAGAGACAGATGAAACCGGCCGTTTCCTGATCAATAGTGTGCCATCCTCTTGGTATGAAATATTTTATTTTGTGGGAGAGAACGATGAATGGCAGGCCCTGTATAGACCAGATGCAACTTTTCTTGATCAAGAGATTTTGGTGGAGTCAGCGGAGCAGCTTGATTTGGGTACAATCCAAGCACTAGAAGATGAATAAAAATTCTTATGCCAGACGCGCCAACGGCGCGTTGCTACACGGTGGCGTAAATTACGAAGAGATGTCCTGCTGGTGTGTCTAATTACTCTTTGAGAAAAGGGAGCCGAACCAACAGCCTAAACATGTCAACTGGCCGGTCAACCATCAACAATAGCAGCAGATAACGTCTTTTTGAGAGTCTTAAAATTCGTCGATCTAAAATCACATCAAGATTAATCATCTGGGTAAGCCATCTCTGCCGCAAGCGGCTAGGCTTGAGTTGATCTATGACTGAATCGAACGGATGGTTTTGCCATATTTGTGCGGCCGTATGCATAAACAGCCAAACAGCCGTTTTCATCTTCATGGATGAAACGCGTTCATGCACAACGTGCCAATCAATCTGAATTCGTTGTGCCAAGCGAATCACATCCAGCATATTACGCAGCGAATTTTCATCAAACTGATGGTTGATGGCGGTGTGAATCATTACATGGATGATAAGATCCTCATTGGACAGCCGCCAAAAACGGATACCTATTGGCATGTTTTCAACGCCTACTGGGGTAGCTTTAACCCGTCGCTCCCAAAGCTGTTCCTCCACACGTTCGGCCGTGATGCGCTGCACGTGGCCCAAGAACACCTCAGTATGCGCCTCTAGCACCACCTGCGAATCAGAAGATGACACCATTTCAAGCTGCCCTTCTTTGTTCGTATCAGGTAGGTCATCGTAAAATCGGCCGATAGCATCCGGCTTGCGAAAGCGAAAATTGGCCTTGTGCAATACTTGGGCAATGGTGTGTAGCTCCGGCCGCTGAACCAGAAAATCAATATCGCTTTGAAAACGGACGTGGGGTTCATCCCATGCAAGTGAAGCGAGCGCTGCCCCTTTTAATAGCATGATGTCAAGCTCATGATCTTGAAGGCTATTCAACATTTCTTGAAACACCTGCTTCTGGGCCATGTCTCGGTAAATGTTGCCGTAGTAGGCTTCTTGCAAATGTGACTTTGCTTCTGAAAAGACGGGGCCCAGCATGTGGTAGCCAGCCGCACCTAAATTGACATGCTGCAACCATGAAGCCATTCGGGGCCAATCGACTGAATCGATCACAGTGGGTTCAAGCTTGCCCGCTAGGCAATTGAGTATTTCGATTTGCTTAGTTTTCCAGCTGTTCTGGTCCATAAAGCTCAAGCATCGCCTGCTCCCAAGTCAAGCCATCCCGTTTTTCAAACTGCCAGAAGCGGACGCCGGGATAAAATGTGCGCCAGTTGCGATCGGCCGGAACCGGCTCCCAACCGTAGTCTTGTGCGAGCTCAGTCAGGCTCACATAGTAACCGGCTGGAATGCCATCTTTCAAGCGGCCACCTTGATCATAGTCAACCGGATTGTCACCAAATCGAGCCCTGAAATCCCACGGAATTTCCGTCATCGGCTGCCCCTGTGAACCGTCCTGAGCAGCTGTTTTGACAAAAACCTCCCAATAGGTCTGATCGCTGCTGTCACGCCGGACCACTTCGATAATGGGGGAGAAGCTCAGAGCCAGTTCACTGTTGATGTCAAACGCACGGCCTGCCTTATGCCAAATCTCATCGCTTTCACCCGGCTGGGACGCTGCATTGAGCGGCACAAACATCCTTTCTGTATCGGCAAGCAAATCAATCCCAGTTTCTGCTTCGATTCGGCCGCGTAAGGCCAAGAAAGATTGATCTACACCGTCGCTGAGCAAGGGCAATTCACCGTCATTTAGGACACGTCGCAGCTGACGCGGTGGAGCTGTTGGTAGCTCTCCGCTGACGTCGGCCGCAACACCCTCTTCTGTTTCCGCGTCTTCGTTTTCTTCCGCTGCTGGATTGTTTACTGTGACTGTCTCTTCATACAGGGCCAGAACCGGACTGTTCGCCATTTCGACCAGCCACCCGGCCGGTTCGTCTGTCAAAGGCACACCGGACCAGTGTGGACCGCGCGGCTCACCATCAACCACAAAACTTTGCGGAACCACACCAAACTGATTGATGCTGCCGACCAAAAGCAGATGCTCAAACGCATTATCCTGCTCCCACGCCAGTGTGTCGCTGGCCGGGGACCATGTGGGATGTTCCCCCGTTCCGATAGGGCGAATGTCTTGAAGACTATTGTCTGAAATTTGGCCCAAGAACACCTGCTGAGTGCTATCGATTTTTGATTGTCCCCCCCATGCGAGTAGCTGACCGTCTGGGGCAAACGCAGGATTGGACTCATCAAAATCGGCCGATTGGGTAAGGTTGATTGCTTGGCTGTCACCGACTGCATCTAATGACATCGCCCATATGTCCATATTCCCTTGGCGCATGCTGCTGTACGCAATCGAGCGGCCGTCTGGAGACCAGACCGGGGCGATGTCCGGCTCGATGTTTTCTGTTAGCCGGATCGGCCCCTGACTCAGATCTTTACGCACGATGTAAATGTCTAAGTTTTCACCCTGATATGACTCATAAACTAGCCACTGCCCGTCTGGTGACCAAGCCGGCTTGCCATCGTAACCTTGTTGGCTAGTAATTTGGGCAACTTCACCAGACTGCATGTCGAGAATGAAGATGTCAAAGTTGCCGAAACGCCGCGAGGTGAAGGCGATCTCTCGGCCGGACGGCGACCAAACCGGATCAAGGTCTGCGGCTGGATCATTGGTTAGGCGAATAGGATTTTGTCGTCCAATTGCAAGTGCGTAAAGATCGCTGTTGCCACCTTTGTGCAGCTCAAACACCAGCGACCCGCCACCGGCGAGTGGGTCAGGCGTTGGCCAAGGGGAAAGCTCGATAATGACGGGTGTTGGGGTGGCTGTAGGTGTTGGGGGCACAGTTGGACTGGGGGCTGGTGT
>JBCCSO010000056.1:0-14301 GCA_039199965.1 Chloroflexota bacterium
GAGACTTTCCAAGAAGAAATTGGCAAGATGGGCTACTGCTTCCAATTTGTAACGCTTGCTGGGTTCCACAACCTCAATTTAGGCATGTTTGAACTAGCCAGCGGTTATGCCAAACGCGGCATGGGAGCATATTCAGAGATGCAGCAGCGTGAATTTGATCTTGAGGATGCTGGCTTCAAAGCGATTAAGCATCAGAGCTTCGTGGGTGCAGGATATTTTGATCAGGTTCAGCAGACAGTTATGGGCGGCCAAGCGTCAACAACTGCGATGGAAGGCTCGACAGAAGAGGAACAGTTCGCACATTAGCGACTTGTTAATCATGACGTGGTGGAAATTTCAGCGGGACAAACTACTGTAGACTACGTCAGGGGTTTCACTCTATCCATCCTTGGCGTAGCACTAGTATTGCCATTAGTAAGTAAGTGACCAGTTGCCAGTGGGGTAATACCTCTGGGAAATACCCTTCACAAACCTGATGTTTATTTGCTTTTTGTGTTACTAGTTGACTGAAATTTTCGTGAATCAACGCTAGCCGCAAAAGATAATTTAACTTTATTTGAAGAAAAATAGCGGTTGGCTCAAGCTAAAGCCCAATTTCTGCTGGATTTAATCCTAAAACTTCATGACTTTCGCCTAAATTGGTTCTTTCTAGGGCAAAATGGCTCTCCTTTGGGAGAGTCGTTTTGTTTTGGCTAGATAGTAGCTATATGGGTCTGGTGCTGATGCTACATCATTTTTACAAGCTAAATACTCTGTAACATTAAAAATTTTAATTCTATATGACTGCGAGATCACCCTTCGACAGGCTCAGGGTTCCGCCATTGAAGGGTAGACTGAGCACTCGCACTGAGCTTGCCGAAGTGTGTCGAAGTCGAGGTCGCATTTTGCAAATACTTTTGTTGCAGTGTACTAAATAGCTTGCTCTAATAATGTATCTCAGTTTTTGCAGCCAATATATCCTTATATCAAAAAGCGACGTTTCATTTGTGAAATACCGTTTATGCAATCAAACTGTTTTGTATTCGTTTTGTGTTCACTGAAGGTGCAAGAGCTCAGTCTAACGTGAGATGCCATCATTGAAAATAGCTGGGAAATAAATCAATTCAACCTGATTCTCAATATCCTTTAGTAGACCTCCCTGCGTCCCGCTTACGTCCATCATGAACAGGCCGTACGGCTGGCGTGTGCCATCACCGGTCGAGAACAGGATCAGGTTATCGCTCACCCCTAAATCCAGCTCAAACGGATTTTTGGGAATCGCGTTTCCAATATCATCTACGTAGGTGACTTCGTAGATCGCTGGCAACAGTCCGGCAGCAGCCCCGCTTGTAAATTCACCGTAATTTAAGCCTGAAAAGATTTCATCCGCTTTCGTAACAAAGTTGACCTCATCGTTATCCTGAACGATTGCCAAATTTCCAAACTGCAGCGTTGCTTCGGCCGAACTAATCGGGTCGATATCTGCCTGATCAAAGAAAGCGATCGTATATGGCTGATTGACATTATCACCAATCAGCATGATCAAGTGATTTTTGGAAGCATTAATGCCGATCACGCGCGAGGCCAAAAGAGCACCGGAGGCTTCATCATACACCTTAACCTCATGCTGCCCGGTGATGATTTCTGCGGCTGGTTTAAAATCACCATAACCAAAACTTGTTGTAACCGGCAGTGAATCAATCTCAATGCGCGTGTTTGTTGCATCACCAGAGCCAGTCGGAGCCAAATTTGCCATTGAGAAGGTGCCTAGTGGCGATGTCCAAGATTTATCAGACAATGTTCCTTCCTCATCCACTAAAATCACAAGGCGAACCAGTTGATTCACACCATCACCAATCAAGAATACGGTGATGTTATCACCCTCTTCTACCGTGATCGGATCCGGGTCAAACAGCAAGCGATCTCCATCACGAGTGGTGTAGCGAAAGGTGTACTCCCCCGGGCCGAGGGCTCTGAACCCACCGGTCTTCCCAAAGCTCAGATCATCTTCCACAATTAAGCCGTTATCACGACGGACATCAAGCGTGGCAAAAGCCCCGCTTGTGAAGGGTGATAAATGCACAAAGCGAATACGTGGGGGTACAACGCCTGTGGCTAGGTAATCTCCGTATACAGGTACAATTAGCGGTGCGCCATCTGTGTTGTTCCGGGTAAAAGCATAAATTACCGTTTCAGACAGCCCAACATTCACCTGCTGCTCGAGAATGACTTCACCGCTTGTCATTTTTGCAGTCAAGGTATAGCTTCCGGCCGCATACTGCTTGTCTGGGGACAAACTTCCCCACTGGACCGTATGCTGATCTTGATCAAACTCAAATATGATCTCTTCTGAATCCGCATCGTTATAAAAATTTGCAAATGCAACAGATGGATTATTGAACATCGGATTACCGGTCTGATTCATAAAACCACCGGGGCCATCATTCACATACATGTATGCCCGAATTGGTTTGTTCCGGCCGTCACCTACCAAAAACAGAGACTGCAAATCTCCTTGGTTGTACCCAAATGTTTGAAGATCTACGAACGTCAAAACTCCGCTAGCCGATGTTACGATGTAGCTGGTTGTGGTTTTCGTTAACTGATCGATATTAGACGCATCAAATTCCCCGTATTGAATGTCATCACGCACGATAATACCGGTGTCTTCCCGAATGTCTATGGCAGTTCCCGATAGCTCACCACTTAGTGGAGCAAAATGTCCAAACGCAATCGCCGCCGATGACTCCTCTGCATAGAGAGGCGTATCGTTAACCAGCGTTAGCCCAGTAGGCTGCTCAACCCCATTTCCTATCAACATGAGCGTATATTTCTTGTCCGCTTCAAGCGTGAAGGTTTCTTCAGCTAATAGCACCCCCTCTTCCCCAGCTTCGTAAACAGCGACCTCGTACTCACCGGGGGGGTAAAACATGCGAACCGTAGACCACCCATAAATGAAATTATCCACCACAGAGGTACCATTGAATTCCACACGAATGGGCGAATCATCGGCGGTTAGCGGTGCAAAATGACCAATCCGGACTCCTGTTTCTGCATCCACATCAAGCAAGCCAGACGCATAGCTGGAAAAACCGTGTGCCATGAGTAGTAGGGTTGCAATTGTCGTTAGAAGCAGCAGCGCGTAAGTACGACTTGAATAAAAAAATAGCATCAAAAAATAAAGAATAATGACTAACGAGCTAACTAGAAAACTCATTATCCTTACGGTTTCTTGCGGCAAACCTTACACCAAGGTTGTAAAAGCCGTTAAATTTTTATATTTTCTAGTTAGCTGACACGAAATTCTAAAAAGCCTTTTTATAGGTTTTGGCCGTGAATACTTTTCATTGTCTTCATTAAATCCGATAAATCCGATTTCATCCGCAGCCGAAAAGATTAGCGTAGGGTAGCCGGGATATTTTTAATTTTTAAAATCGGCCATTACTGCCCACCCAACTTCTTTTAGGTCTAAGCTTAGAGTTGAAAAAGCTTTCAGCGTTTATCCAGCTTGGACATCTAAAATTGTTGCGTGCTCAAGCACTAAGATCGGGATTTTAATGACTGTCTCAGCTTTAATCCCAATCCCTAGCGCACGATTAAATCAGCAATTCGCGCAGCTCGTACGGTTTCCTGTACGTCATGGACTCGCAAAATATCGACGCCAGACTGAATACCCAAGATGCTTGTCGCCATAGTGCCTTCCACACGCTGATCGGCAGGAAGTCCACCCAAGTACTGACCAATAAACCCTTTCCGCGAGGTACCAAGCAGCATGGGAAACTCAAGTTGACAAAGAGCAGACAAATTTTTTAACAATTCAATATTTTGTGGAGCGGTTTTTCCAAATCCTATGCCAACGTCTACGACGATGTTTTCCGGTTTTACCCCAGCCTTTTTAGCAATATCCACACTCTCAATTAGTTCCGCTTTGACTTCACCAATCAAATCAACGTACTCAAAGTAGCCATAGTAACCACCTGCGCCATCATCTTTGTTTAGCCTCGGTCGATTCCGGCCGTTGTGCATGAGCACAACGGGGCAGTTTGCTTCAGCTGAAACACGGGGCAAATCGGTATCGTGCTTAAAACCCCATATGTCATTGATCCAGTCTGCGCCAGCGTTTAGGGCAGCATCGGCCGTTTTAGAACGATAGGTATCAACAGAAATGACAGTTTTGGGCAAGGCATTCCGCACTTCACGAATCACCTCTACAATGCGTCTACGCTCTGTTTCACCGTCAACTACTTCACTATTTGGGCGAGTGCTCTCCCCCCCAATGTCGATAATGTCTGCACCTTGCTCAACAAAGGCAACTGCTTGAGCAATAGCGTTATCTATCGTTTCTTGATGACTTTCAGAACTGCTAAGTCCATCCCCGCTAAAGCTGTCTGGGGTCACGTTTAGTATTCCCATGACATAGGTTCGAGTTCCCCATTGAATAGCGGAAGGGGGGCGATTAAGCACCGGAGGTAATTGAATCATGATCGTTAAAATTTGGTGTAATTAGCTTTACAACCGATTGCAAGTCTGACTTAGGAAGTTGGTACTGTAGGCCTAAAATATCGGTTTTAAGTTTAGGATGGATAAGGTCAGGCGCAATTTCAGCCAGTGGAACCAGCACAAACGCCCGACCAGCAATCTCTTTATGTGGAATAATCAAACGGTCAGTCACCATCTGAACATCTTCATAAAACAACAGATCAACATCAATCAAACGAGCCCCCCAACGTTCGGTATCTAACCGGCCGATTTCAGCCTCAAGCGCTTTGATACAATCTAAAAATGAGATGGGGTCAAGCTCGGTCCGGCCGCTGGCACATAAATTGTAAAACGATGGCTGATCTTGGATTGGACCCCACGGGGCAGTTTCATAAACTGACGAAATCGCGTCAAACGTCATAAACAGTCGCAGGCCATCGATAGCCCGCTGGATATTATCAACCTTGTCACCTAAATTTGTGCCAAGGCTTAAATAGATTTTTCTGCTATCTTCCATGTTCATCTGATTTTGGGTGTGGGATGTGAGAAAGTAAAATTATATCGGGCATCTGACAAGTTAACCGCCCAGATCATAGTGCGGCGGAATGAATTCCTCTGCTAAAAGATAAAACCTGATCAATCAGGTTAGAATCAGAAGAATTATGCCAAAGCATTACCCTTTAAACACTCGGCTGTTGTTCTTAATCCTGTGTTACTTCTATCTACAAAGCAATGGGGTAGCTGTTGCTCAAACAAATTCGGCCGATTGGGTGTCTTATACAGTCACTCCCGGTGACACATGGACAGCACTCGCATGGCGACACAGGGTTTCTGCAGATGCTTTAAAAGGAGCCAATCCTCACCCAAATCGATTTCGGCAGCCGGTCATCGGCCAGACAGTACAGGTCCCTCCAACGGCCGATGAACGGCTGGGCCGGCTGGTTCAAGATGATCGCTCACTCCTTCAGATATCGGCTGATACCGGAATACCAGCACTCCAGTTGGCCTTGATAAACGATATGCCGCTAGCCACCCACCCGCGGCCAGACAGAGCCATCTTTGCGCCGGGAGATAGTGTTATCAAAGATTTTCCGGCCGGATTAACCAGCCTTTCATTTTCCCATCCGTTAGCACGGGCGGGTGAAGGGATGGCGTTTAGCGGAGTACGAAATCAGACGATCTTAAGCGGTCGGTCACAAATTGGCTCAAAAGCAGGCACCCTGTTTGTTGATAACGAACGATCCAATGCAATAGGTTTACTGGCAACTGGTGCTTTCTTTTGGGAGGGCACACCACACATTGACATCGTGACGGTATTACCCAGCCATAAACCGTCCTGCCAAAATAACTTGGCACCTGAATGCCAGAAAACATATTTGTGGACGCAGCCTTGGCTGTTTGAAAAGAAACAGTGGACCTATAACGACATCACGCTAACAGGGGCAGCTGCACAGATTGATGCGGAGGCGATTGCGGCGGAGCGAGCTAGGCTATTTGAGATATGGCGACAAGTCCCGTCCAGCAATTTCCGCCCAGCGACAACCTTTCACCGGCCGGTAGAGAGCTTTTTATTCGAAAGCTCTTTCTTTGGTGCCCGCCGCTCTTATAACGGAGGGCCCTACTCTTCCTATCATGAAGGGCACGACTATGCGGCGTATCGGGGGACGGCCGTGCTGGCACCTGAAAGCGGCACCGTGGTAGTAGCCGAGACCCTGTACGTGCGGGGCGGGGCAGTCATTATCGATCATGGCCTTGGTATTTACACAGGCGTCTACCATCTTGATACAGTTGAAATCGAGGTAGGCGCACAGCCAGAACGCGGCCAAAAAGTTGGGACAGTCGGTTCAACCGGCCTTTCGACCGGCCCGCACCTGCACTGGGATCTGCTGGTCAATGGCATTTGGGTCGATCCCAAAACATGGCAAAATATGGGAATGAATTGCTGGATTCTAGCCGCGTTAGAGCGGCCGTGTTAGGGTTTGGGCTTTGGCTAAAACTCGTGTATAACCCATCCTATGCCCCGCTTAAAAAGAATCCTATCCATCACAGCCTTTGTAATTCTACTGCTCATTTTCCCCACCTATGTTGCCTTTGGCCTAGTCATGCACGGTCAGCTAACTGACATTAGCAACGGCTGTCGCAATCGAGACAACCGGCCGGACCAATTTTCAGACGTTACCAATTATTTAGAAGCCGAAGGCCTTGATCTAAGCCAATATTTCATGGAAACCTATGAAACGGTCATATTCACCAGCCGCGAGGATGGCATTATGCTTTCTGGTTGGTACATTCCCGGTAATGCATATACACCAGCTATTATTAATTTGCATGGATTAGGCTCTTGCAAATATTCGGTAGTCAACCTAATGCAAGCGGGGATGCTAAACAATGCGGGCTACTCCGTGCTGATGATGGATGTGCGTGACGCAGGAGACTCTGACTATGAGGACGGCCGTTCAGCCATCGGCAATGAAGAGTATCTTGATGCCTTAGGCGGATTTGATTGGCTTCAGACTGAAAAAAAGCATGATACTGTAGCAGTTTTAGGGAACTCTCTAGGTGCAGCCACAGCCTTAATCGCTTTCGCCCAAGAGCCAAAGCTAGCGGCAGCCTTTGTAGATTCACCCTTTGACAACTTGCCTCAAATTATTCAGGAAGAGCTTGTGCGTGAAGGCTACCCACCATTCTTGTATGCATCAGGCTTAATTGCAGCCCGCATGCGGGGGGACAATATTGCATTTAACAATCCGCATGATGCCATCAACAATGCCAACGGTCGGCCGATTTTTGTTACGCACGGGACGGCCGATACGCGCATTGGTGTTCATCATACAGAGCAGTTGGCTGAACGCGCCTCTGCAGCCGGAGAAAACGTTTCTGTTTGGATTATTGATGACGTCGAACATGTCAAAGCGGTCGGGAAAATGCCAATAGAATATGAAAAGCGTATGCTTGATTTTTTTAATAACGCACTCAACTAGAGCCGTTTCACCCTATCTTCACGCCTGTGTTTAATATGCCTTGCAAGAAAACTAATCTACAAAAATAGGGGGCTTCCCTCTGGTGGGAGGCTGCTACCTACGCATAATTTACTCAAGTATTAAATGGGATACGTTCTGTCTGAAACGGAGGGTACCTTTGCGCATTTGGTGCTTCCTATAATTTCATGGCTTCACATTCCTTTATTCTGTGTGAAACATAAAATTTGAATTTAAATCGTAACGAGTTAAAGCAATCGCAGACTTTAACCGGTATGAAGCGAAGCAAAATGGAAAAAAGATACATTTTTACATGGAAAGCGATAGCCATCACATTCATCTTCATGCTTTCAGCAGGGCTTTGTCTCGCGTCCATTCAGCAAACAAGCAACTTACCAGTTAGCCAAAGCGATACAGTACCTACCAGAACGCCTGACAGCGATACCGTTCCCACGCGGACACCAAAGCCCACAGAAACCGCAATGCCGGAGCCAACAGCCACTATTGATCAACCTCAATCTACTGAAACTTTCATCCATTTACCTGTTGTTTCATATGAAATCTTTAGCCCAGTAAATGATGAGTGCGGTTTGATTCAAGAAGCGGAGAATGGAGAGCTGTTTGGTAACATGATCAGGGGGTCTGACAGCCGCGCAAGTGGTAGCCAGTACATCTACGCCCCATCATCAGCCGGTGAAATCACCAGTATAAACACAAGTCATCGTGCAGATTACTGCTTTGATATCGAAGAAGCTGGCTCGTATATCATTAGGGGCTGGGTATCTTCTGAAAATATCGAAACAGACTCCTTTTTTGTCACGATGGATGGTATCCCTTCTCAAGGATACCTATGGGAAACTCACAAGTCCGCTAACTTTGAAGAGGACTTCATCAATGATCGTGGGAAATCTGACCCACAAATTTTTGAACTATCGGCGGGGCGGCACACGCTGTCTATCTACCAGCGAGAGAACAGCACACGTCTAGACCGTTTTGAGATCCTAAAAGCCACAGAGATCCCTTCTGCAACAGCGACACCCAGTAGCGGTGGTGGTGGGGATGAAGGGGGTGTTGATGATCCAACGACCCCAACACCCCAGCCGAGCGGTGCACCTACGGCTGTTCCGTCGGCCGGAAACCTGGATGGTTGGCCGATGGCGGGGGCCAATGTTGAGCGAACATCGGCCGTTGCGGATGGGGTCAACCCTCGTCAACAAACCGATTTTGGCATCAGGTGGTACCGGCCGCTTGAAGCATACATTGGCCAACACGTACAGCTTATTGCAGCCCGTGAAAAAATTTATGCCGCCACAGCGCGCGGGCTGTATGCACTAAATGCGGAAACAGGTGCCATCGAATGGCGCTTTGATACGGAAATGCCACTAGGCCACTCTCCAACAGTAGATGGAAACCGCATATTTGTGGGTGGTTTTGACAAGCGAGTTTACGGGCTTAATGCAGACACGGGTGCTTTGCTGTGGACCTTTAGCGAGGCACAGGGTGGATTCAGCACCAATCCTGTGGTTGTTAATAATCAAGTCCTCATGGGCAGCAGAGACGGCCGATTCTACTCCTTAAATGGAGATACTGGTCAGTTAAACTGGCAGTATCCACCGGCCGATCAAGATCCGCTGGGTCCAATTCTGTATTCGGCCGCTTATAAAGATGGCAGAGTCTATTTTGCCTCTAATGACAATCACGGCTATGCGCTTGATGTTAACAATGGCGCATTAGTGTGGAAGTCTGGCCAAATGCCCGGTGACGGTTACCAAGCATTCTGGCCCGTCATTTACAATAACTATGTGATCTTTTCTAGTGCGCCTGCGTATGTTGAGGGTGGAAACCCCGGAACCAAGTCTATAGAAAATGGTGGTTATGGGCAGGACTTTGTCAAAACCATCCAGCGAGATGATGTTTACCCCAACGGCGCCAGCCGGGTTAATGGTGCTGATGTGGCTGAATACCTTGAAAACAAGCCGTGGCGTCGTGGCGTGATTGTCTTGAACACCAGCAACGGTCAGGAGCACACCTTTGACTCAGACAATGATGGCCGACCTGAGTATGCCCCATTCATGTTTGTGGGGACTAAGTCGGGCAATCGGTATCCACCACTAGTAATTAATGATGGTCTATACGCACAGAATATGTCTCAAGCACTTTCAGGCTGGAGTATCTCTAGAGCAACTTTATCAAAATGGGAACCTGGTTCACCCGGTTTAGGCTACGTGGGGATTTCTCATGCCATTGACGAACCGTTTGCTGACTCAGCGGCGGGTGAAATGCTCTACACCAATTTGTGCTGTGACCGCGTGGCAGGCTACACTAATTTATCTGATGGGTCGCGCGGTGAGTTCTGGAATTACAATCGCACCCTAGAAACCACGGCTGTGGATGGTGGTGGGTACAGCTCAGTCGCTCCGGGATATGATGTTATGTGGTGGGAATCAAGTATGTACAGTGGGTTACCTCGCCTCACTGGTGCATACGGTGGTCCGAACGGCATCTACCACAACCATTCGATCCAAAATCCGCTGATCCCATACAAAAATAATCTGTATGTTCACCGAAGCAACGCCATTATCATGCTTGGCCCCAACTCGCCTGATATTGATCAGCGCAACGCCGGTGAAAGTGTTGCGGCCTATGAAAATCGCGTACGCAACAGCTATCCTGATTTTGCACTGCCACTGCTATCGATTAGTGAATCGGCTTCCCAAGCAAGCGTGTTGTCAGAGCAAGATGTTCAGAATCTTTTAGACGCCGAAATTGAGAAAATGATCGAAGCTGGTCCATTGCGGCCGGGGTATTACAACGGCACCCGCGCCTATGACGAGTGGGTTAGTATCTACGAAAATCCGGGCGAAACGCTGTACACCCTTGTTTTAGCTTACCCTGAGGTTTCACCAAGCTTGCAGCCGCAGCTTAAAGCGTATATCGACGATCATTACAATCGCTACTTTGCCACTGACATGTACACCCGTACCGGCTATCAAGGACTAGCGGCCCGTGAGTGGATGCCGATCCCGCCTGAAGTGCAGGCCGGTATGGACAGCAAAGGGCCGTCTTTTGGTACAAGTGGTGCGGGATGGAGTTATCCGCAGTTTAATTTATATGCGATGTGGAAATACGCTGAGCTGTTCTACGCGAATGACGCAACTAAGCGGCTGGAGATTTACCAAGATGCGTTATCAAAACTAGACACTTCACCCGCCAGCGGATCAACGCTTGAGGAGCGCATTTGGCTCGATAATGGATATATAGCAGGCTACACGGGTTTCTTAGAGCTGCAGTCTTTAGCAGGCCAGACAAGCACAGATGCCAGCGTGAATAGCGAAGTTTCAAACCAATTAAATACGCTGCTACAGCGTCGTGCATCTACCTTTTCAAAAGACCAGCCGTTTATTACTGTTGATAACGGCGGTGAATATTACAAGCGTAGCTTCAATGTAGCGCGGAACTTTATCTACCTGACCCCTGAACTAGGTGAATATCTGCGAGCCAACGCCTTCAGCAAAGTGAGCGAGGCGCTTGAAGAGTATGATTCTGTAGCACCATATTGGGTATCAACACGGTATGAGGCGACGATTCAAGAAATGAGCAGTGACAATTTACAAACGCACAGCAGCATGTTTAAGGCGAAGGCGTTCGTAATGAATGAGTCTAAAGCAGAATTGCGCAAGTACATCGACTCACCAGCGTTTGCAGTAGGTGACCTGATCTATATTCAGAACTTAGCGATTTCGCTGGGTGCTGAATAGGCGCTAAGCAGTAACCTGGGATTAGTAAGATTGATACGGTGATAACGCAGACCAGACTGGTTTTAAAAACCAGTCTGATCTTTTCGTTTGCATATGTAGCTTGGTTTGTAGCAACCATCTTTAGCGATTTTTTCTAAAAGAAACCGCCTAAAGAGAAAGCCGCCTAAAGGCAGCCACTACGAACCAACAATGATCTCTACAATCCCCAACTCGCCAAAATCTGCCCTGATCTTCTCTCCCGCTTTGGCTGTATAGACCGGCATGCATACCCCGGTTGTGATGATCTCTCCTGCTTTTAGCTGTTTGCCATACTTGGGCAGCGTGTTGGCCAGCCACGCTAGAACATTCAACGGATTACCCAGTGCAATCTCCCCCCGGCCGCTGGCGACCTCTACATCGTTGGCGTATAGGGTTACTTCATGGCTCGGAAAATCTAGGCCAGCCAGATCGGCCGTAGACAAACCAGACACCCAAAAGGCATGAATGGCGTTGTCTGCAATCGTCTTAGGTGCATCAAAGCGATCCCATCCACCCAAATGGTGATGCACCACTTCAATAGATGGAATCACCGCATCTACATACTCAAGGATCGAGTTGGCATCATATTCCCCGGCTGGAACATCACTCTTTAGCTCAAAGGCAAACTCAGGTTCAATCACGATCATCATGTAATCATCAGCATTAACTGTGAGTGGGCTGTAGTATTTGCCGCTGCGCAGCAATTGGGCAAAAACCGGGCCGTCGGTGCTCAGCAGCTTTTGGGCCCCTTCACTGGTGCAACCAATCTTGTAACCAAACACCTCTGTGTCTCGTGCTTTGCACAGCTTTTCGACTAGCAAATCCTGGACCTGATAGGCGGTATCGATGTCTAGTTTGGGTAAATCGGCCGGAACATCATCCGCTATCTTCCTATCTTGTCGCAGTCTGAAATTAAACTCTGCGTATCTTTCTAAATCATTCATCTCTCTTTTCCTCATTCAACTAATCTAAAATCAAATCAGCTCCTAACCGGGCAGCCATAAACTGATACATATCCCAGATTGTTCCCTCAAAATCGGCCGGGGCCAAGTAACCGGTTTTTAGATAGCGAGATTTCAACCCTTTTTGCAGCGTTTCCAATTTTTCTTTGTCTTCCGCATTAAATTCGTGGCATAGTTCAACATAGTCGATGGCTGATTGATCATCTGGTTCGGCCGTTGAAATGACCCCCCACCGGATTGCGACTTGATCGGGACCGTGCGGCCGCAAACACATGTACACACAAGCGTTCGTAGCTAGGCCAATTACATGATTTGGATTGATGGCAAACATCGGCGACTGACGCGTTTCCTCTTTGGTTAACCCTTCTGGATACGGCAGCCGCTCCGGATAGCTGGGGTCGTACTTGGCCCAATACCCTGTAAAGTAGTCGTCGTGCGGCATTTTGACACATAGCGAGGTTGGTGTAATCGGATGGAGCGTGGTGACATGTGTAGGTGTAAGGTGATATCCCTCCATAAAATTTTCCGCCAAACACTTCCAATTACATCCCCAAATGGTCTCTTCCCCATACACAAAATTGCGCTCGCCCATCCGATAGTTTTTGATGATCGGCATCAATTTTTCGAGTTTAGGCGCGAGAGGTTCAGCATTACCGTCCAAGTTAACGTAGATGAATCCCTGCCAGACTTCAGTTGCAAAAGATGGCAGCGAGCAGTCAGCTTTATCAAAGCCACTCACGTTACGCATGAGCGGTGCGTGTTGTAAGCCGCCGTCAAGCCCGTATACCCAAGCGTGATAGCTGCACACCAGCTTTCTAGAGTTTCCGCTCCCTTCAACCAGCAAGTTCCCACGGTGCCGACAGACATTTGAAAGGGTGCGTACTTCTCCATCACGATCGCGCGTGACAATCAGGGACTCTCCAACAAGCTCGGTCACATAGTAGTCGCCCGGATTGGGAATTTCACCCGTATGCCCGATACAGACCCACTCTCTGCGAAAAATATACTCTTCCTCAAGCGCTAAAAATTCAGCCGATGTGTAGTAGCTGGGTGGCATAGTGCGTGCCTGATCAGCTTCAATCGACTTAAGTTTCATCAATTCCTCTCGTAAAGTTTGAACAGTTTGAGTCGGTACCGACATCGTTTCCACCTTCCATATATAGTTTTTAAGTGAAGGGGATTCTACCAAACCCGAAGAAAAACATACCAACAAGAAAAACGAGCGTGTATGACAAAATCATGAGTCAATATTGCTCCCTTATCAAAACCCTCTATGATCCAATCATGGCAGAAACCCGCTCTGTAAAATGGCAAAACCGCTGGACAATTTTGCCGCTTGCCTTACTTATTCTGTTCGCCATTTTTATTCCCAATCAAGTCTGGAATGTCCTTCTCACTTCAATGGGTGGCGTCTATCTAATTAGCTACATTTGGTCACGCGAGCTCTATCGTCATCTGCACGGTGAGCGGGTGCTGCAAGGGGGCTGGATCGCGGTTGGGGACCAGTTGACTGAGCACTTTCGGCTCAAAAATGACAGCTTTCTACCTGCACTGTGGGTAGAGTTAACCGACTATTCAAACATCCCGGGCTACCAGCCTAGCGTGGCCTATCAGCTTGGGAGCAAGTCCAATTACAAGTGGCGCCGTTCGGCCGTTTGTCTGCAACGCGGCCGGTTTAACATTGGCCCGTGGCGTTTGCGCACAGGCGATCCATTTGGATTATTTGAGGTCGTGATTGACTACGCGCAAATAGATGAGATGATTATTCATCCCCCACTTGACGCAGACATCAATTTTTCATTGCCGACCGGTTTGCAGCAGGGTGATGTCGTCGGCCGGGATCGCGCACTACAGGTGACAAGCAACATTTCTGGAGTCCGGTCCTATCAGCCGATGGACCCGCTGAATTGGATTCACTGGCCCTCTACCGCCCGCACAGGGGCGCTGGCCGTGCGCGAGTTTGATGTAGAAGCGGCTGGTGACGCGTGGATTCTCATCGATGTGGAAGCAAAGTGGCAGGTGGGTCAAGGGCTTGAAAGTACTGAAGAATATGCGGTGCTGCTCACCAGCACATTGGCTACGCGGGTCCTAGCCCAAAATCGAGCGGTTGGCTTGGCCACATACGGC